>CALIGR010000114.1 GCA_938021445.1 uncultured Candidatus Altimarinota bacterium | reverse complement strand
TGTCATAGTGGTATTTTCCAACCAAATTATAATCAGACTCAGTCCCTTCAAACTGAAATTGTCCTTCTCCATGAGCGGACCAAATCCCGAGAGTACTTCCTTCCATGCTGGAGAAGAGGACAGAGTTATTTTCTAAAATATCAACGGATGAAAACTGACACTCAAATCGCCCAGAAGCGTTGTGAAGTAATTTTGGTTCAGCTGCATTTTCTTTGCTGAATTTATACATTCCGGCGTTTGCCAGCTCTACGAGTAGCTGGCATCCATTACAGACTCCAAGCGAGAGCGTGTCTGGGCGAGCTAAAAATTGCTCAATGCTTTGTTTGGCTTTTTCGTTATAAAGAATGGCCCCAGCCCAGCCCTTAGCAGAGCCTAAAACATCAGAGTTTGAAAATCCACCAACGGCCACTAAAAACTGTACTGAGGAAAGATTTTCTCGCCCTGATATAAGATCTGATACATGAACGTCTTTAACTTCAAAGCCAGCTAGGTGCAGTATATAAGCCATTTCTCTTTCAGAGTTACAGCCCTTATCTCTCAGCACTGCAGCGATTGGTCTTGGTCCATCATAATTTGGAATTTTCCCATCAAAATTTGTCGGGAAATTAAAAGCAAGAGGGGACTCAGCTAAAGATTTGAATTTTTCTTCAGCGAGCTCTTTGGTATTTTGATGTTTTTCAAAATCATGAGACGTCTGTCTCCAGTCTGTTCTTGAGGTTGAAACATTTATCTCGTGCTGGTTTATTTTGAGCGTGTCAGATTCAGTGACGTTCCCAAGATCTAAAATCTGGACGTCTACTTTATCAAACCGCTGTTGAATCAATTCTTTATCTTCAGTTTTTACCTGGAAGACAACTCCTACATTTTCTGAAAACAAAAACTTAAATACATCTTCATCAGAAAAATTTTCTACATTGAGTTCCATCCCCGTATTGAGACTTGGAAAACACATCTCTAGCAGCGTGGTGATAAGCCCACCGGAGCCAACATCATGCCCCGCTACAATTAAATCTTCACGGATACAGCTCTGAAGCGTGTTAAAACAGTTTTTAAAATATTGAGCGTCTAGGATATCTGGAGTGTCTTTTCCTAGCTGGCTGGTAATTTGCGCGAAAGCCGAGCCGCCAAGGGCATGATCAGCTTTGCTGAAATTGAGATAATAAACCGTATTATTGATGTCATTTCGAGCCACTGGTGTCACGACTTTCTTAATATCATCGCAGTGTCCCGAAGCTGAAATAATAACCGTCCCAGGGGAGAGTACTTTCTGTCCATCTGGGTACTGCTGTTTCATAGAGAGTGAATCTTTCCCGGTCGGAACATTGATCCCAAGCGCAATGCTGAGATCACTGACCGCTTCAACGGCGGCATAGAGCCTGGCGTCTTCATATTTATTTTTACAAGGCCACATCCAGTTGGCACTCAGAGAGACAGATTTTAAGCCATCCTCAAGTGGAGCCCATACGAGGTTAGTGAGACTCTCAGCAATAGCGTTTCGACTTCCGGCGGCTGGATCTATAAGTCCGACGATTGGAGCGTGTCCAAGGCTGGTAGCGACGCCGTGTGTGCCTTCGTAGTCTAAGGCCATGACACCACAATTAGCGAGTGGCAATTGAAGCGTCCCGACGGTTTGCTGTTGAGCGACGCGTCCAGTAACACATCGGTCCACTTTGCTGGTAAGCCAGTCTTTGCAGGCAACAGATTCTAGTGGTAGAAGATTTTTGAGATAAGTATTAAATTGGGAGGTA
Organism: uncultured Candidatus Altimarinota bacterium; assembly: GCA_938021445.1. Lineage (GTDB taxonomy): Bacteria > Patescibacteriota > Gracilibacteria > UBA4473 > UBA4473 > CALIGR01. The sequence goes on along the minus strand of CALIGR010000114.1, from coordinate 3,825 downwards.
TCAAAACTAACTTCTTCAAATACTTGAGTACTGGTCTCATCTTCAAGTATTGTTTTTGGAGTCGATCCAAAGAGGTCTTCAAGCTTTAGATCTACCGGCATCTTCCCTGTACTTTTTTCTTCAAAAATTAGTTCACCAGAATTATCCACTTCTCCCACAACGTAAAACGGACTTCGTTCTCGGTCGGCAATCTGTTTTAGAACTTCAATGTTTTGAGGCTGAACGACGAGACCCATTCGTTCTTGGGATTCATTTCCGATGATCTCTTTGAGTGAGAGCGTTGGATCACCAACGGGAAGTTGATCAATATCAATTTTTCCACCGCTGTCTTCCATCAATTCAGACAAGCAGTTTAAGTGTCCACCGGCTCCATGGTCGTGGATAGACACAATTGGGTTAGGCTCCATTTCGGTGCAAGACCGGATCGCATTAGCGACTCTTTTCTGCATTTCTGGATTTGAACGCTGAACGGCATTGAGCTCAAGACTTGAGTCGGTTTCTCCAGTATTGAGAGACGAAACCGCGGCGCCGCCCATCCCAATTCGATAATTGTCTCCCCCCATGATGACGACTTTATCTCCGTTTTGAGGTTCATTTTTCTTGGCGTGTTTGAGATTGGCAAAACCAATCCCTCCAGCCTGCATGATTACTTTGTCATACCCAGTGGTCTCGCCGTTTTCCGTGTGTTCAAAGGTGAGCAGTGATCCGTTGATTAAAGGCTGCCCATATTTATTCCCAAAATCAGAAGCCCCGTTCGAGGCTTTGATTAAAATTTCTAAAGGAGATTGATAAAGCCAAGGCCTGGCAGGAGATTTTTCTTCCCAGAGTTTTGGTGTCTGCCCAACTCGAGCGTAAGGCGTCATATAAACCGCTGTTCCGGCTAAAGGCGTTGAGCCAATCCCACCAGCAAGTCTATCCCGGATCTCTCCTCCTGACCCCGTAGCCGCGCCATTAAAAGGTTCTACCGTTGTCGGAAAGTTATGCGTTTCGGCTTTAAGTGAAATAACTGAATCAAAATTTTTAAAATCATAAAAATCAGAAGTATTACCTGATTTTGGAGCAAAGTGTCTGACATTTGGCCCGGCCGTAAAAGCCACATTGTCTTTATACGCTGAAATAATTGAGTTGGGGTTTTCTTTACTGGTTTTCTTAATCAATGAAAAGAGAGATTCACTTTTTTCTTTGCCATCGATAATAAAAGTCCCATTAAAAATTTTATGTCGGCAGTGCTCAGAATTAACCTGAGAAAATCCATAGACTTCACCGTCTGTCAGTTTTCGGTTTAACTTTACCGATAAACTTTCTAAGTATTCCACTTCTTCTTTGCTCAGGGCGAGGCCTTCTTTCTTATTGTACTCCCCAATGCTTTCAATTTCTCGTATCGGCTCTGGCTTAAGGTCAACGGTAAACAAATCTTGATCCAAACCTTCATAAATATTTTCAAGCAACTTATCTATTTTTTGATTTTTGTAAGTCTTGAACTTTTCAATTCTCGAGACCGTGTTCAGTCCCATGTTTTCCGCGATCTCTACCGCATTGGTACTCCAGGGGCTCACCATCTCGGATCGAGCGCCTAAAAAAGACCCTGAAATCGCAGGTCCTTCTTTGTGTATCGCTCCAGAAAATAACCATTCCAGTTTTTTAATATTTTGATGATTTATCTCATCTTTTGTTTCAACGGCAAATGTTTCAGTTTCAGACTGGAAAAAAGTGATCATGAATTTTTCTAAGTAGTTATTTCTCAAAAACAACGAGCCCAAGCTTATCACCAAAGATAGCTTTTAGATTAGTGAGCTCTCGAAGTGAAGTGTCCCCAAGTCTGACCAGTAAAATAGGCGTGTCGATCGCTTCGTGTAGCGCGTCTGAAGGAGCGACCGAGAAGTGCTTTTCGGCTTTTGGAAAAGTCCCGACGAGGCGAGGGGACTGAAAGGTACTGATAAATCGTTCAAGGAGCGCTTCATCATGAGCGCCAACTTCTTCCGGAACCATCAGCATTGGGCTAGAAGGAAATACAGACTTTATCTGTGTGCTAAAGCTAACCTTATTGTTAAGTAGATCCTTGAGGTAGATAGAAGCAAAGGCCAAAATCTTCCCAGCGATAAGACTCGCTAAAATAATATAAAGAATCGGGATTTCTCTTTTTTCACTGTAGATCTGAAGAGGGGTGAGAGCGAATGGAGCCGCGTTGTTTTTATTAAACTCGGACCAGTTCTCGCTAAAAACTTCAGTGAAAGCCTCGATGATTTTATCTTGGTGCTGGATATAGGGTGGATTGAGATTGAGCGTCCAAAAGACATTAAGTCGGTTTTGCTTCCGGGCCGAAAGTTTTCTCTTAAAGTTCTTAATTTTTAAACCCGCTTTATCCTGGATCTGCTGACGGAAAACGGGGTTTTGCGCCCAGCCGGTAATCGCTTCGGCAATCTTCATACTGGTTTCAGCCGTGTCTAGTGTTGAAAAGTGATCACTTGATGACTCCGCTTTCAGCGGCTTTACGGTTGAGTAGATAGTGATTTTCTGCGTTTCTGGGAGCATCACATATTTCAAGAAGCCAAACATAAGCAAGCTGCCAAGAACAAACATCAGAAGAAAAAAAACTGGTTGTCGACGTTGTGGAGCAAAAATTTCAGAAAGGGGCATAATAAGCGTAATTTTTTAGATATTTATAAGAGGAAATTCCGTGATTTTTTGAGAAACACGGCTGCTTTCTTCTAGATTTTTGAGATAAGTTTCATCAATATCTCCCGTTATATACTCACCATCAAAGCAAGAAGCATCGAATTTTTTGATTTCCGGGTTACCCGTTTGAGCCGCCCAGATGAGGTCTTCTATTTTTTGATAAAAGAGACGATCAGCGCCTATGAGTTTGCTGATTTCTTCTGTCGTAAGCCCATGAGCGATAAGCTCTTTGGTGGTTGGCATATCAATGCCATACACATTTGGATATTTGACTGGAGGCGCAGCAGACGCGACATAAACATTTTTAGCGCCTACCTGTCGACACATTTCTATAATTTGCTTTATCGTAGTTCCTCGGACAATTGAATCATCCACTAATAGGACATTTCGACGTCGAAACTCAAGTGGGATCGCATTGAGTTTTCGCCGGACTGATTTTTTCCGTAGTTCCTGTCCTGGCATGATAAAAGTTCGGCCAACGTATCTGTTTTTAACCAACCCTTCTCGGTACTTAATTCCGGTTTGATGTGCAATTTCAAGCGCAACCGGTCGAGCCGAGTCCGGTACCGGTATAATTGTATCAATATCTAACTTTGCGGCTTGTATCTGTTTAGCCAGCGCTTGTCCCATCCGGAGCTGGGTTTTATAAACAGAAATACCATCAAGCATTGAATCTGGTCTGGCGAGATAGACATATTCAAAAATACAAGGATTCAGCTGACCTTCTACGCATTGCTTAGAGATCAGTTTTCCGTCTAGCGTTATAAGAATGGCTTCTCCTGGTTTAACGTCTCGTACTTTCTCATACCCGAGTGTCGCAAAAGCAACGTCTTCCGAAGCGAAAGCCCATTCGTCTCCTTTTGATGTGCTTTTTTTTCCGAGCGAAAGTGGGCGAATTCCGTTTGGGTCTCGAAAAGCCAGGAGACCTATGTGATCGATAAGGCTCAGAACCGAGTAAGCCCCTTTCACTTCTTTCATCAAATCTGTACATCCTGTGAAAATAGCGGCCTGGTCATCAATCTCAGGATTATCCTTTCGAGCTTGATAGATTTTATCGGCAAAGACATTGAGCAGTACTTCTGTATCAGAACTAGTCTTAAGATGTCTTCGGTAGTTTTGCTGTATTCGGTCCCGGAGCATTTCTGCGTT
>CALIGR010000113.1 GCA_938021445.1 uncultured Candidatus Altimarinota bacterium | reverse complement strand
TGAAGCAGAACTATGTGATCTTGAGGATGATGAAGCGAAAATGTTTTTAGAAGAACTGGGCGCCAAAGAGTCAGGACTAGAACTGCTTATTCATGAAGGGTACAAGCTACTTGGGCTTGAGACCTATTTTACGGCTGGAGTTAAAGAAGTGCGAGCCTGGACGATCCGGAAAGGCAGTACGGCCCCACAAGCGGCCGGAGAAATACACACGGATTTTGAAAAAGGATTTATCAAAGCCGACACAATTGCTTACGATGATTTTGTAAACAATGGTGGTGAATCTGCGGCTAAAGAAGCCGGGAAAATGAGAATGGAAGGGAAAGAGTACATTGTACAGGACGGGGATGTGATGCACTTTAAGTTTAACAACTAGGAAATCTCCTAAACGTTGAGTTTCTTCGTCAAACTTCAAATTGCCTCGAACGCTTACTATCAGTAAGCTTATCTATAGAATTTTTGTTTTCCTTGAACTTCTTGTTTTGAAAATTTCCTTAAAAATAAAATCATGAAATACACACAAGCAACGGCGGATCATTTGTCTGAAATTGAGGCAATTAATGAAATTATTGATTACGGGAATCCTGAATCTTTTATGAAAGAAGAGATTGCAGCCGGGAGGGTGATTGTTGCTGTAGATGGAGCAGAAGATGAAGTTATAGGTTATGGTTTGTATCAGGTGATTTGGGGGAACAACCCATTTTTAGCGCTGGTGAAAGTAAAACCACCACATCAACGTCAAAAAATAGGAACAAACTTAGTCTCGGAAATTGAAAAAAAATTAAAGAAAGAAGGATTTAAAAAACTACTGAGCTCTTGTGAGCTGGACAATAGAGTTTCAGTTGATTTCCAAAAGTCGCTTGGTTTCGAGCCTGGAGGGAGCATCGAGATGGTTCATGGGTGGGAGCGATTTTTTATAAAAGATATCAAGTAGGACTTGACTTTGGGCCGTGCCTCAATAGTTTGCCTCTCGGTTTAAATTTCTCTTAAGAATAAAATGTCTAGACAGTGTCAGCTTACGGGTAAAAAAGTGAAGTCAGGAAACAATCGTCCTTTCTCACTGAAGATCACGAAACGAACGTTTCGTCCAAATCTTTTCAAAAAGCGAGTCTTCAACCCAATCACGGGTAAAGTTGAGAAAATGAAGCTTTCTGCAAAAGGAATCCGAACCCTTAAGAAATGGGCACGAGAAGGCGCGGCAAAAGCTGAAGCGGTAGAAGCTAAAGCAACAAAAAAAGCCTAGAGCTTAACTTGAAAAATTTATGAAAAGGCCGCTTTGGTCTTTTTTTTTACCTTAAATATGAATTCTCAAAAAATTGTCTTTCTTGAAAACCTAAGATCCCTGCACAATGTTGGGTCTATTTTCCGGACGTGTGATGGCGCTGGCTGGGATGGGGTCATCTTGGGCGGTTACACTGGGGCACCACCGGATAGGCGCATTGAAAAAGTTTCACTGGGAGCGGAGGATTTTATAATCTGGGAAAAATGTGAAGACAGCCTAGCAAAGATAAAAGAGCTCAAGGCTGAAGGTTATCTGATTTTAGGACTAGAGCAGACCAGTCAGTCTCAAAATTTGTTTGAATTTAAAAATACAACAGACTTAGAGCTAAGTAAGGCTGTTTTGATCTTGGGAAATGAGGTCGAGGGAATCAGCCCTGAAATCTTGAGCTGCTGTGATGTGCATTTAGAAATACCGATGCGTGGACAAAAAGGCTCGCTGAACGTCTCTATTGCAGCTGGGGTGGCTCTTTACCAACTAAGCGCCTCCACGAGCTAAGACCCAGGCGTGGACTTCTTTGACACCAATAGATTTTAGATATGCGGCGGCCGCGTCTATAGTTGCCCCGGAAGCGACAACATCGTCCACGAGACATACTTTCTCCGGAATAGTTGCGCCTTTCCATCTGAATGCATTTTGGTTGTTTTTGGCACGCTCAGCTTTGGTGAGCTGAGACTGCCTCTTTGTTTTTTTTATTTTCTTAAGACTATATTTTATCTCTAGTTCTGGGTTTTCTCTGACTAAGGCTTGAGCGATTTTTTCTGATTGGTTGAACCCTCGCTCAAGCCTTCTCGTCCAGTGCATTGGTACGGGAACGAGCATTAAGTCTTTATTAATCTCTTGGGGGGACGTTTTTTGGACTAAAAAATCAGCTATGTCAGCAGAAAATCTAAACTTCATCTGCTTGATGCATTTTTGAACTTTTGGATCAGAATAACTGAATTGAGCTGAAATATTATCTAGATATTTATACTGAGCGTGGTTTGATGTTGCTGGTTTTAGTGGTGTGTCGTGATTTATGCAGAGCCATTGTCCGGTTTTACTACAAAGAACACACTTTGGTGGGAAAAGTATGTTTAGAGTGTCGTTTAGAAATTTCATAAAACTTTTGAGTGTCAGTTAAAACACCTGAGATTCTGAATCAAGTTCAGGATGACATATTTTATCCCTGAATGTTGAAACCGTTGTCACCGGAGTTTTGTACTGGTTTTAGGACTCTCTCAATTGATCCTTTTATTTTGGCGTATGAAAGATAGTTCATAAAGTCGAGTCCGAAAATTCGTCCGACAATAGTGACAAAAGTGAAACTTAAAATCGTCACGATGAGTCCTATGATTGAGTACCTGATTGTATTTACAGCCTGTTTTACTTTTTCGTCATTTCCTCCAGAAAGGATAAAAGAAATCCCTCCAATAAAAATGAAGATCGCCGAGAGTGCTGCGGCAATGATGAAGGCGTAAGTCACAAACATCTCTACAAGATCGAGAAGGGTGAAGTTATCCAGGTCTCCTATTCCCACTTCGCCTCTCACTAGAGCTCCACCGTTTACCCCACTGTCAGCAAAAGAGCCGTTACTCGAGCCACTTCCACTATTTGAGAATGAATTATTTCCAGGGACTCCTGTTCCAGGCGCGGGTATACCGTTTGGATTTCCGTTATTCAGATAATCTACTTGGAAGTTTTCACGAGAACCACTAAAACTACCACTGTCCGAGTTACTGTTTTCATAGCTATAATCACTGGGAACGGGGGGGATAACACGATTGTCGGGCATGGTCAAAGTCCAGTTTTTTATTTAGGAGATATAAAAATACTTCTAGTTTTTTTC
>CALIGR010000112.1 GCA_938021445.1 uncultured Candidatus Altimarinota bacterium | reverse complement strand
GAAAATCAAAGAAGGAGAAATTATGACTGGGACGGTTACAGCCGTTAATACAGGCGCTCATCGTCTTGAGTTGAAGAAGGTTTAATTAAATTTTATTTTTAAATTATAGCGGCCGGTATTACCGGCCGCTTTTGTTTTTATGAATCCTCGAACCTGCCTAGTTTCAAATCAAGTTACAGCAACTGAAAGATTACTGAGATTTACAGTGCAGGAGGGACAGTTGGTGTTTGATCGTGATCAGAAAAATAGTGGGAGAGGTGGCTACATCAAAAAAGATCCAGACTTAATAAAAAAGCTCCCGAAACTTTCTGGTAAAATTAATTATAAACTGGGTCTTAAGGGAAAGCTTGAGATTAGTGAATCTGAGTTAGCGTGGGCGTTAAATCAGTGTTAGAGTTTCTTTTTATAAACTTCTCGCCGGTGCCCGACTCTATAAATGATGACTTTTTCTTTTTCAAAGTTGATCAGTAGGCGGTAGTTGCTGATCCGTAATCGATGAGTGGCGGGAAGTAGATCTTGAACCGTTTTAGTTTTTTGGACCAAGTCAGGCTGATTTTTTAAAGTGGTTAGCTTTATACGGATGAGTCGTTGAACGTTGCTTTCTAATTTTAAAAATTCTTTCTTGGCTTTGTTTGTGAAAGTAAAGGTATAGGGCATCTCTTGTGATTTATATCGTTAGCTCACTTAAACCACTCTTGGCTGAAGCATTGATTTCAGACTTTAAAAAATCATTGTTTTTTTTGATCTCGTAGGCCTCTAGGTAGTCCTCAATGAATTCTTGGGCTCCCTCAAAGTAAGGTAGCAATACATTTCGGCCTTTTCCGTGGCTTGTTATTATGACACTACTAGTGCTTCCCGCTTTGGTTATTTTGGAAGTGTTTTTTTGGAGTTCAGCAACGGTTACAATCTGGTTCATATTCATTTTATACTTGTAATTATACTTATAATATTAGTTTTTCTCAACTAAATCAATTATTTTTCTCGATGATTTTTGCGTTTTTAATAGTTTAGATTTTAGATGTTTGAAAACCTGTTTTCTTTTGTGAACTTAATTGGGTATTTGGGCTTCGCCTCAATATTTGTTTCGTTCTTTTTTGATAGTCGTCAGAAAATTTTGATTTTTCAGACTTTGGGATCTCTGTTTTTTATGCTGCATATTGGGCTTAGGGGAGATCTTTCCGCGGCGTCTTTTTTATTGTTAGTGGTTACTCGGAACGTGCTTTTTACTTTTTTTAAAGATCAGAAGCTACTGGACCGTGTGCTGTGGTTTTGGCTCTTACTCTTTGTGTTGATCTTGATTTTCACTTGGTCTGACTGGCTCAGTCTTATGCCATTTTTGTCTTCGGTTCTAGCAACTTTTGCTGCATGGGTGAAGGATACAAGAAAAATGAGAATTTTATATCTAGTCTCAGCTTTTCCTTGGTTAGTTTATGGAGGCGTTATAGAATCGCTTCCTACGATGGCTATTCAGCTTACGTACTTAGTTTCAACAGGTGTTAATATCATTCGGTTTGATTTCCTTAAAAAACAAGATGTTTGAGAACCTGTTTTCACTCTCTAACTTAGTTGGTTTTATCGCTTTGGTTTTTATATTTCTCACTTTTTTTTCTGATAAAAGAAAAACGATCCTCAGTGTGCAGACACTGGGAATTGTTTTACTGGGGATTCATCTTTATTTGCTGGGAGAAAAGACGGTTATTTTTTTCTCACTGTTGATGGCGATGAGAAACATCCTCTTTGTCTTTGTGGAGGAGCAATCACATCAGAACGGGATCTTGGTTTTATGGCTTTTTTTCTACACGTTGGTTTTAATTTGGGGGTGGGAGAGTTGGGTGAGTTTGCTGCCGTTTTTGGGTTCAGCCTTTGGAACGTTGGCGTTTTGGTTTGCAAGCACAAAGCATATTCGGTGTTGTATTTTGTTTTCTATAATGCCTTGGATTATCTATGCGTTGATTATTAATTCTTTCCCAACGCTTTTGGTGGAACTAGTTATGCTTAGTTCTGTACTGATCAATATCGTGCGATTTGATATTCTGAAAGCTGGAGAAAAATAAATGCTTCTTTACTATGGTTCTGTATGGCCATTGAAGAAGAAGTTTACAGTTCAGACGATACCGTTGTTTCTGCTCAGAGTGGGGGAGATGAGGCCGAAGTTTTTGAAAATATACTAAGGCCGAAAGACTTTGAGCATTATATAGGGCAGAAAGAAGTAAAAAATAATCTGAAGGTTTTTGTTGAAGCCGCTAAAAAACGAGATGAGGTGCTGGATCATACTATTTTTTACGGGCCACCAGGTTTGGGGAAAACAACACTCTCGATGATATTGGCGACAGAGATGGGCTCAAACTTGCGAGTAACCTCTGGCCCTGCGTTAGAGAAACCAGGGGATTTAGCATCAATTCTTTCGAATCTTAATGAGGGGGATTTTTTGTTTATCGATGAGATTCACCGGCTTCGGATGCCAGTGGAAGAAGTGCTCTATACCGCGATGGAAGATTTTGCGATCGACATTGTCATTGGGAAGGGACCGAGCGCTCGGACGATGCGCATCAATGTACCGAAGTTTACCCTTATCGGCGCGACAACGCAGATTGCAAAAATTTCTAATCCCTTGAGAGATCGTTTTGGTCACGTCGAAAAATTGAGATACTATGAAAAAGATGAAGTGGCAGAGATTATCAGACGCTCAGCAGAAATCTTGGGTGTAAAAATTGAAGACGATGCGAGAGAGCTACTCGCTTATTCTTGCCGTTGTACGCCTCGAATAGCCAATAGGCTCCTTCGTCGGATGCGTGATTTTGCAGAAGTCTTATATTCAGGCGATATCACCGAGGTTGTTGTGAAAGAAGGCTTAAAAAGTTTATCAGTGGACAGTAAAGGTTTGGATTTTGCAGATCAAGAATACTTAAAAGTCTTGTGTGAAAAATTTAACGGTGGTCCAGCTGGCCTTTCGACACTTTCAGCTGCCATTGGGGAAGATGAGAGTACACTTGAGGATAGCATTGAGCCGTTTTTGATCCGTGAAGGACTTTTACAGAAAACGCCTCGAGGGAGACAGGCCACGGAAGCCGCCTTTCAGCATTTAGGCTTAGGGAGCCATACGCGATTGGTCTGATTAATTGAGGCTTTATTTTTGAAATAGGTTTTACTTTATTTTTGAGTATTTTTTTGGTATAATGCCCGGATGGCTTTACGTCTAAATAGCTCAAAATATACTAAGATAGTAGTTTCTATCGCGCTTCTTGTGTGCTTTAGTGGGGTAGCTTTTGCGCAGACTTTTCAGGTAAAAAGAAGTGGACTGCATATACTTAGAACGGGAACACCGGTGTCTGAGTCTACTAGTTTTGGCTTAGATAACAGGTCTATTAATGTCGTTGCGAGTGGTCGAAAGGTTGAGTCAGATTTTGGAGGCGCGTTAGCCCCAGTTGCGGTGACTCCACCGCCTACTCCACCAGTGCCAACGCCCCCTCCGGCTCCAGTCGTGCCACCAGCACCTGTCCCAGTTATAGTCGCGCCAGTAGTCGCTGGGTCAGCACCTGTGGTTGTCCGCAATCCAGGCGGCAGTGGGGAGAAATATGATGCGTCAAATTGGATTCTTGATAAGAAATATAATGAGCTAGTGGATAAAGGGGATGATGAATATCTCGCTTCAGCTCCAAAAGAGCCGGTTTGGGATTACGTACCTCCGAAGGTTGAGCTAGTAGGTCCGGTCGAGGAAGTCTCGGAAGAAGCAATATCAGAAGCACCGAAAGTTTCGGAAGACCCAGTTATCCCACAAGAACCAGTCGTTCCGAGGGTTGTAACAGAAGTGGTTTCAGCAATAGAGTCTGGTGTTGAGGACAAAAAAGTTCCGGTGACGGCAGAGGAGCTTGGAAAATTGGACAGCACTTCGGAGGTCTACATCATTACGGATCTTGATTCGGGCGAGTTAAATCAGGCAAGTGCTGAAGATTTACAGTACCTGTTGGATCTTGATGGAGAGATTTTCTTACTGTCAGATACAAGTTTCCCCGTGATTTTCATTGACCCCATGTATGTGAGAAATCCAGCTATATGGGAAATGAAGACGGATGCTTATTCACTTCGACCAAGTGCACCAAAGAATTATTGTGATGAAAACAGTGGACTTTATTTCAAAAACAACATAAATCTGATACAACTACAGAATGATGTCTGGAAAAATATTGCTTGGAGACTTTATTATTTATTGATTGGCTTCCTGATTGTCTTACTTCTACTAACGCTTTGGATCTTAATACTACACCTTCGATTACGTGAATATATTATGACTATGAAAACAACAGCAAAAACCAAAAAACTGGACTACAAAAAATATTTAGGAAA
>CALIGR010000111.1 GCA_938021445.1 uncultured Candidatus Altimarinota bacterium | reverse complement strand
CATCCAGTTAAAGACTAAAAGCGAAAGTGGCCAGAGCCCGGCCATGAGGATCCCACTCATTTTTCCCTGAGAGGTAAATGATTTTATATCTCGCTCAAGTTTTAGTTTTTCTTCTATGATCTGAGCGGTTTTTTGAAAAAGTTGGATCAGGTTTCCACCGGTTTTGAGTTGTATGATCGTGCTTTCACAGACAAAAGTAATATCTGGGTGTTTGAGCTTTTGGCTGAAATCCTGAAGGGCTTTTGGGAGTGGAATCTGAAGGTCTAGTTGGGCATTGAGTGCTTGAATTTCTGGTTTTAAGGGAGGTGTTATTTCCTGGGCAATAAACTTTAAGGCTTGAGGAAGTGCAAACCCCGCCTGAAGCGCGTTGCTCAAACTCTGCATAAAAAGAGGGATTTGTTCGATGAGTTTTTTCCGTTGTTCTTGGGCCTTTAGTTTTATGAACGCGTAGCCGGTCATAAAAATAATGGGACCAATGAGAAGAGTGATGAATAGTAAAAAGTTAAATCTAAAACTTATAAAACTGACTAAAAGACTCATCAGTCCAAGTAGGACCAGATACTGATCAGAAGACATGGGCCAGTGAAGTATCTTGTAGGCTTCATGAAATGGTGAGGGGACCCAGTTTTTTTTATTTTCACCGAGTTGATTTGAAGTCTTTTCTTTACTTGAGTGACTTGATTTGTGTGATTCTTTTAGTTTAGATTTCCAGTGAAAAAAACTATAAATCCTGGTGAGAGATATATATATTATGAATAAAAAAAGTGTACAAAAAACAAGGGCGTAAAATTTCTCCTCTGTTATTATTTTAAACGATTGGTAGACAACTTCAGACATGAGTGAGATGGTGAAATTAAAAACACTTTTTGAGCTCGTATTCTTTTTGTCCAGGGGACTTTATAACCTCAGATATATCGGTGACTTTTCGTTCGCCGGTGCTCAGTCTTTCTTGCTGAATGACGAGATCGATTGCCTGGATTATTTGTGGTTTAATGGCACTGAGCGGAAGGTCTAATCCACCCATGAGTACCATGGTCTCCAGTCGCATGAGGGCTTCAAACGGCGCATTGGCATGAAGTGTCGTGAGCGATCCTTGATGACCCGTATTCATGGCCTGAAGCATATCGATGGCTTCTCCGCCCCGGATCTCTCCAACGACAATTCGATCGGGTCTCATCCGGAGTGCGTTTTTGACCAAAGTTCTCATGTCTATTTCTCCAGAACCTTCGATATTGGCTTTCCGAGTTTCTAAGGTTATAAGATGAGGGTGATCAATTCGGATTTCCGCCGCATCTTCAATGGTGATTATCCGTTCGTTTTTTGGGATACAGCTCGCAAGGGCATTGAGTGTTGAAGTTTTCCCGGTTCCGGTTCCCCCGGAAATCAAAATGTTTTTTTTCTGCTTCACGCTTTTGTCTATAAACTCGGCCATCTCCGGATTAAGCGTCCCAAAATCAAGCATGTCGTTTATGGTAAAAGCTTTTTCGGGGAATTTTCGGATCGTCAAGGTTGGGCCATTGAGGGCGAGTGGGGGGATGATGGCATTGATTCGAGAACCGTCAGGGAGTCTCCCATCAACCAGTGGTTGACTTTCATCAATCCGTCGACCGATCTGTCCGACGATTCGATTGATAACCTGGATGACCTGCTCGTCATCGTTAAAACTTTCTTGGGCTTTTTCTATTTTCCCGGCCTTTTCTATAAAAATCTGATCGGGTGCATTGACCATGATTTCACTGACGTTCGAGTCTCGTAGATAAAACTCTAACGGCCCGAGCCCCGTGATGCTAAAGGTCACCAAATTGACCAAGTAGGTTCTCTCATTTTCTGGCAGTAGCCAGTTTTGTTTTTTCAGCTCATCGCCAACCAGTACCCGCACTTCGGCCTCAGCAATTTGATGTTGCGTTCGGTCTTGCAGTCTAGCCAGGACGGTTTGGTAGAGTTGCTTTTGCTTTTCTTTTAGGGAGAGACTCATACGTTATTTTTATACAAATTTTCGATTACTTTTCGGAGTGGGCTTCTCTTTTGCCCCACAATAGGGAGCCCTTCATACACTTGGTAGCTACAGGCTTTCGGATCTTTTGGAAGTGTCGTGAAAATGTTTTTTTTATTTTTTAAGTTTTGTAGATCGTTTTTCTCACACTGATTAAAGCAAATTTTTACTTTGCGTTCTAACTCAGGGTGCTGCGCTTGCCACGCTTCAAGACTCTGGAGACTGAGCGGATCGGTATTACTCACGAGGTAAATTTCATGGGCTTCTTTTATCAAAAACTGATGTAAGTTTGCGGGAATATTTTTGCCTAAGTCGAGGAACACAACGTCAAAATGTTGTGTCATTTTTTCCCAGAGCGGTTTAAATAAATCAAGATCAAATGAGTCTTGATTGAAGGTCGGACTGGATAAAAGTGTGACATTAAAATAGTTTGGAAATTGATTAAATAACTCCGCGCTCCATTCTTTGTTTTTTATAAAAGCGCTTAAATCACCCCAGTCTTTCCCGGTTTGGGTGTGAGTCAAAATTGATTGGTGATTGCTCTCTGATACCTCCAGGAGAGCCACTTTTTGATCTAGATTAAAGTGTGCGTGAGCCACACTAAAGTTGAGAGAGAGCAGGGAAGCTCCACTCGTTTTGGGGGCGTGAAAGATTTTTATCATGGTGTCTTTGGATTATTCTGGCGGCTATGAACAATAATTTGCATGGGGAGTTTTAGACTCTTCGCAAAAAGAAGAGTTTCAGATTCGGCTTTTGAAAGATTGAGTGTGAGAGATCTTTTATTTTTGAGGTAGTTGAGTTCTACGACTTTTATATCGCTTAAGATCACTTCAGCGGCGACTTGATCCGCTCTTGGATTACTGACTAACACACTCACTAAATCTTCTTCTTTGATATTGGGGAATTTTGAGACGAGCCAAGATTCGTCGATGACAAAGGCATATTTTTCAGCCAGTTTAGCACTGACGGATTCAGCATTTAGCTCATTGTTTAAGTGAGACAGTACTAAGATTTGACCCGTCTCAGTGTGCTGCTGAATGGTTTGGCCGATTATTTTATCTTTGTCTTTTTGTTCGATGTAGCTCGCCGGCAGATATTTTTTAGGAATTGAAATAGATTTCAGATGTTTTGATTCGAGGGTGATTGGGGCCTCAATATTTTCACTAAAGACGAGCACGTTTAGGGGCTCGTTTATCGCTTTGTACTGGTTATGGTAGTGCCAAAAACTGTACAAGCCCAGGAGTAAGAAAATCAAAAACCCAAGAAGTAATTGTCTTTGGGTCTCTTTTACCATGGTGTTGTACGTCACACTTACCTCTGGAAGTGGGGACGTCTTTTTGAAAATTTTTGGAATCAGTGATTTTATTTTTTTCATCTAAAATTAATAGTTATAGATCCATGGAACTTACGTGGGTCCCAAAGAGTGTTTGGTCGCTGTCTAAAAGTTTTTTAAAATGAGTTTTTGGTTGGGCACTGGTTCCTACTTTTATATAAACTTTATTAGGATTGGTGCCTGGGTTGTAAGGAAAAGTTATATCAGGAAGAGTGGTTATTTTCTTGAT
>CALIGR010000110.1 GCA_938021445.1 uncultured Candidatus Altimarinota bacterium | reverse complement strand
GCCTGGATCATGTATGGATCAGCTCAGCAAATGGGACTTGAAGTTCCAGATCTTCCAGAAAAAAAGCAAAAAGTTGCTTAACCAACAACGCCCCTTCGTGGGAGTCCCCCTTCGCTAAAGCTACGGAGGACGCTATCTACCACTAACCTTTATAAAAAATGGCTCTCTCAAAAGCACTCAAAAGCGCGTACGAAAAATTCGACAAAGAAAAGAAATACTCTGTTGCTGAGGCGGTAAAACTTATGATCGACACTAAGTCGGTCAAATTTGATGCCACCGCTGAAATTCACTTCACTCTTGGTATTGATCCACGTCATGCCGATCAACAACTTAGATCTACAATCTCTCTTCCAAACGGAACTGGAAAAACGGTTAATGTAGTCGCTATCTGTGGAGACGATAAGCACAAAGCCGCTAAAGCCGCTGGAGCCATCGAATCTGGAGACAAAGAACTGATTGAAAAAATTGCTGGAGGCTGGACGGACTTTGATGCCGTCGTTGCGACTCCCGATATGATGAAGAACCTAGCGAAAGCCGCTCGAGTCCTTGGACCAAAAGGACTGATGCCGAATCCCAAAACGGGAACGGTAACACCCGACATCGAAAAAGTAATCAAAGAGCTCGTCGGAGGACGAATCGAATTTAGAAATGATAAATTTGGATTAATTCATACCATTTTTGGAAAAATTTCATTTGGCCAAGAAAAGCTAGAAGAAAATCTAAACATGATGATTCAAACCATCAAAGACGCTAAACCCTCTGGTCAGAAAGGAACCTACCTTAAACGAATTACGATCAATTCTACCATGGGACCAGGAATCCAAATCCTGACTGGTGCTGAGGAAACTGAACAATAAAATACGAACGAGTCTGATTAGACTGGACCCACAAAATAAACTAAGCTTGGTTACGATTAACCAAGCTTTTTTATGAAAAATTTTCATCCCAACATCCTTAAGGCGTTTATTCCACTTGTTTTACTCGCCATAGCGGTTCTGATTTTTCTCGATGGGTTTGTCAATGTCCCGGCGGGACACGTTGGGGTCATATTTGATCGTGGACGAGGAGTGTTAGAACAAGAATTAGACGAAGGGATTCATCTCAAAATCCCCTTCTGGCAGCAAGTCATCATGATGAACACCCGACTTCAGACTTATACCATGTCCACTCAACTCTCTGACGCCGACATGGTAAACAATACGAAAGCCTTACAGCTCCAAAGTCTCGTCAATCGATCCGAAGTCGCTATTCGTGACTACGCCATGCAGAGTGGTAATACGAACAATTCTATTGATGCCCTTACCAAAGATGGACAAAGAGTTACCGTTGATATGACAATCCAGTTTCAAATTGACGGAAACAACGCTAGTAATATATATCAGTCTATAGGACTCGGTTATGTCGACAAAGTCGTACGACCAGCGGCGAGATCAATCACGCGAGAAAAAGTAACCGGATTTACTTCTAAAGAGCTCTACAACGAAGCCACTCGAGCCAAAATGGAACTCGACATTGAAGGCACCATCAAACAAAACTTCTCTGATAAAAATATTATTTTAGGAGACGTTCTCATCCGACATATTGGATTTAGTGGAGCGTATCTAAATGCGATTGAAGAAAAACAAATCGCCCAACAAAAAATTGAAAAAGCTGAGTTTGAAAAGCAAGAAGCGGAGATCCGGAAAGAAAAAACTATCATTGAGGCCGAAGCAGAAGCTGAGTCAATCAGACTTAAAGGGGAATCACTTAAGCAAAGTCCTGAAGTGATCCAACTCCAGTTTGTTGAAAAAATGGCTCCAAGTATCAAATGGGGAATCCTTCCGGACAACGCGGTCCCACTCCTCGACATCAATAAGCTGACACAGTAACCATATGGCCGTTGCTCTTATTGCTAGTATCTTGACCTGCGTTGCTTTAGCGATTCGGCCTATAAAAATTTCAAAAAAACTGAGCCTGGACATGATCACGGGCTCAGTTTTATCACTGGTCTTATTACTCTTGACCGGGATCATTGATCTTGAAACACTTAAACTTGGGATCTTAGGCGACGAGAATCTCAGTCCTTGGAAGATCATCATTATTTTCTTTACGGTAGCCTATGCGGCGATAAGCACGGATATTACGGGTATTTTTGAAGTGCTCGCTTTTAAAATTGTGCGCTGGAGCCAAGGCAATACAAGAAAACTGTTTTTGGCGTTCTACCTTTTCGCTGCAATTTTGACGATTTTCACCTCCAACGATATTGTGATTTTAACGCTCACACCCATTATCTTTTATTTGGGAAAGCACGCCAAGCTCAACATTATCCCCTTTCTCTTTGCCGAATTTTTTGGAGCCAACACCCTCAGCATGATGCTGATGATTGGAAATCCGACCAACATCATTATTGCAGACGCTCTTGATATTGGCTTTTTCCAATATATCAAAGTCATGTTTATTCCGACCATTGTGGCCACGATCACAAATTACGTACTGCTGTATCAAGTTTTCAAAAAAGATCTCGCGAAAAAACACACACTAAAAAGCGAATCGAAAGTGGAAGTTCGAAGTTATTTAGATGTAGCCATAAGTGCCGTACTTCTGATCTTGATGCTTGTGGCGCTACTGCTCTCTGAACCATTAGGACTTGAGATTTGGATTATAACTTCCTTTTTTTGTATACTTTTTTTGTTCGAAGATTTAGTCTTCTATATTTTTCGCCGACTCCCAACAAAAAATCAGTCAACAGAAGAAAAATATCAGAAGCATAGCCTCAAAAGTGATTTACACCTGGCTTTCAAAAGAATGCCCTGGGGCATATTGCCTTTCATTTTCACGATTTTTGTTTGTGTCGGTGCACTCAACCAAACTGGAATTTTTCAAAATATAGCCATTTTCATAGGTCAGTTCAGCCAAAGCACTCTTTCTAGCATCTTTAGTTTTGGTATATCGGGACTTCTTACCGCCAACATAATCAACAATCAACCTATGAGCATCATGTTTTCATCTCTGCTCCTGAGTGCTGAAAACCTACTCACGGCTGAAGCTTTTAAAGGCGCTTCTTTTGCTACAGTCATTGCGAGCAACCTCGGCGCAAACCTGACGCTCATTGGAGCCTTAGCCGGACTCATGTGGCGTGATATCTTAAAAGCAAAGGGTCTAGACATAAACTACTGGAAATTTCTAAAAGTTGGACTGATCGTTACCCCGATAACCGCAACGATAACGTTTCTAACTCTCTGGATCGTTATTTCAATCTCCTAATCACAAAAAAACCGAAGCGTAAGACTTCGGTTTTTTTAATAAAAATTAAAATCTGAAAAATCTAATTATGACTCTGTATTTTTTTCAGACTTCATCGTTTCTCTTATTCTCATAGCTTCAGCTTTAGCTTCCGCTCGAATGGTTGCAACGGCAGACTTATATTTTTCCATCGCTGTTTTGTATTCAGCACGAACTTCATCTTTTGTCTTATCCCCATCCTCGACAGAAGCTATCAACGACTCTTTTAAGACTAAGATTGTATCACGTTCTACCTCAATCTTATCATAAAAGCTTGAAAGAACGGCTGCTAGCTCTGGGCTTTTATCTTTGATCTGATTCACTCGTTCATCTCGTTTAGATTTAAAATCTTCACGTGCTGATTCTAGCTTAGACTTCCGAGCTTCTCTTTTTGCTTTCAACTCAGCTTTAAGTGATTCTTTACGCGCCTGTACTTCTGACTTTGCCGCTTCTTTCGTTACTTCCCCTGATTCGATCTTTGCTTTTAAGTCTGCTTTAAAAGCTTTATTTTCAACTTTTTTAGCCTGCATCTCTGTTTTATATTCGTCCCGTGCTTCTATTTTCTTCGTTTTGTATTCAGTTCTTTGATCTTTCCATTGAGCTTTCATTTCGGCTTTTTGAGCCTTCACCTTACTTCGTTCTTCTGCCTCTGTTTCTGAAAGATAAATTCGGTCAGCTTGGGCTGTATTGGGATTAGCCAGAGAGCCCAAAGCGAGGACCATCATCGTCATTAGTACTAATTTTTGTGTTTTCATTTTTAGATTGTTTAAAAAATTAAGATCTTTGACATATTTATTTTTCATTATATTACTTGATTGTGAGGTAAAAATATGTTAAGATGGTATAATTAATTCTTATAAATAATGAGGTTAAACCACAAACAAAAACACTTTACGGCTCTAGCAATTATGCTCTCACTTTCTTTTAGCTTAAGTGCCAAAGCGGCCACAGTACTAGAACCTAACGACATCGTCATCCTTGGACTTAACTCAAAAGGAACACTCGACCCAGAGCTTCCATGTGGATCACAAAATAGTTTTGATTTTGTGGCTCTTAAAACCATCACCCCAAACACTGAAATCTTTTTTTCCAACAAACCTTGGAACGAAAAAAACCAAACCTTTATTAATCAAGGCGGCGTCTTAAAATTCACCGCCAAACAAAATATCATTAAAGGAGACACCGTTCGATATGATGACTGCCAACTTAAAGAAAATACAAAAAGTTGGGAAAACATAGAACCAGAAAGAGCCCTTGATATTTCTGAAAAAGGCGATCATTTATTTGTTTTTCAAGGCAACGAAAAAACACCAAGTTTCATTAGCGGGATTAGCTTTGGCTCAAGAAAAATCTGGAGTGAGAGACAATCGCTGAGTGCAAAACAGTCAAACTGGCCGACCAGCCTAGCAACCGACTTTGTTCTTCCTACGGTGCTAAACAGTCATAAAAACTTTCAGTACAACTGCGCCCAGAAAAACATCGATCCAAAATCACGCTTCATCGCGAGCGTACAAACCAAAACAAACTGGGCCGCTGATAACTACCACCGATATGAAGGGGCTTCATGTGACTTTAACGCAGAGCCCACTGAAATTGTGCTATCCAGCCAAAAAATTAGTGAAAACAATACCCTCGATGCGGTTGTTGGACTTTTTACAACTAACGACGCAGATGGAGATGTTCTCGTTCATGATTTTGAGTGTAAAAAAAGATCTGAAGATCATAAACACTTCTATATCTCAGACAAACGACTAAAAACTAAATCTACTTTTGATTTCGAAGCCCCAATTGATGTAAACCAAGACAACATTTATGACCTTTGTGTAAGAGTACATGATGGTCATGGAAATGTAAGAGAAAAAGAACTCAGCATAAACGTAACCGATCTAAAAGAAGTTGATCTGGCTGACATCAAAGAGAAGTCCAAAAATAATAATCCTATAGTGATAAAAGATCTAGAAAGTGTTGACGAAGTCGACCGAAGAAACTTCAATGCCGTCTACCAAAAATCAATGGAGGAAATTGATATGCTTAACCAAGAAAGTGCCGCTAGGCTTTCTTACTTCGTTGACAGTGATGGAGTGAAACGATTTGGAGGCTATATACATGGAAAAACAAACAACAAAGATCGAATCGTTAAAAATAAAAAAATGGTCTGGCGTGGAACCCGTAATAGTAGTGCGTCTAATAAACTACTTGTGAGTGATGATGAAAACTTCTATCGTTCAGCATCAAAGCCATCAAGTTTTGACAAAGATCCTAAAAACATCCTAAAAACCGTCGAAACCTCTGGGGTAAACATCGAAGCAGATAATGATACTTATCGAGCGATTGGAAACCGAAAAGTTACTGATATCGAAACCATTTTAAACCACCGAAAGACTCAACAAGAAAGCTGGACACTTGAGGAAAACTACGGACAGAAAAAAGACTGGGAAGTAAAATATGATTATCGACCAGATTGGATGCCAGCTGATCCAAATACAAAAAGAGCTCCTATCAAAAGAAATATTGTAGAAAGTGTTGATGAGCTTAAAAAAAAAGGAAGCACTAAGAAAATAGAAACACCTGAACATCTACAGAACATAACCGGATACGGACGGGAGCGGCTCGATCGAAGAACAGCAGCTGATACAATTCTCGCCGCATACGAGATAAGAAAAAATAGACAGACACTCGATCCTAATCATGGGATCAATGAAGCTTTTGAAATCAGGGACCCTGAACGTCCAGACTGGATGCCCGCTGATCCAAATACAGAAAGAGAACCGATGAAACAAAATCTACTACTTGAAGTTGAGCGAAGACAGGCTATGAGGAGGTTTCGATGGTAATAAAGTAAGAGAGGACAAAAAAAATGAAAACAAAAAACAAGCCAAAACGAGGCTTTACGCTTATCGAGCTCTTAGTCGTCATTGTCATTATCGGGATCTTAGCCACTATTTCGGTCGCTACTTTTTCTGGGTACTTTGACAAAGCTCGCGCGGCTCACGCCCAAGCTGAGCTCGCCCAAATAAACAAAGATCTCATTCGGCTCACGCTTGACACCGGACTTCTTCCTGGGGCTCAAGATGCTAACATCTGCGTGCACAACAATGAGGTTAACCTGGAAGATTGTGAAGCCGGACTTTACTGTACCGATGGAAGCTTTCCTAACTGGAGAGGTCCATACTCTCATGTCGATTACCTGGACCCTTGGGGGAATCGCTATATTTTTGATCCAGACACACACTGTACTTTTGGAGCGAATAACCCTGATGGTTGTGAGCCATATGATGGCGAAATTGTTAGGTCTATTCTTTCTCCTGGACCCGATGGCGAATATGGAAGTACCTCACAACCTACACTTACTTATGATAATATTGTCTTAGTCTTATGTCATAGCTAGGCGCTCCACAGAAACATTAGAAGCATTTAAACAACTAAAAAGCCCCAGATCTCTGGGGCTTTTTATTAATACTCAATTTTAGTTTTAATTTTTTTCTCTATTTCTTCTTACTTCACTTCTTCAGCGTAGTAGATCCAACGATCCGTGATATCTCGATCACACGTGAAGATAATGAAGTCCGTCTCTTCCGGGATAAACTCATGACCAATTAGATAATCTGGTTCCCCCTCACTCACGAGCGTGTTCTTGATCACTCGGTACGTCTTCGTTTCCCCGGACCGAGTCACCGTAAACGTCTCATCCTGCATTGGTTCTCCTCCTATCAACGGCTTGAACACCGCCCCGTATGGTGTCGGATCAAAATCCCAAATAGAAGAGTGCGCAAACAAGATCGTCCGGTCTCTCACCGCATCATCATAAAACCCACCCCCCGTCTCTGTCAGATCAGGTAACCACGTACTCGAATGATTCAAGATCGTCCGACTCGCCGGTAACTCTATATCAAATTTCTCAATATTAAGCGTTATCTCTGGCTCATAAAATTCAGCCCCGTTATCCACCACGATTGTCGTCCGGTAAATCAAGTCCGCTATCTCGCCTCTCGTCAGGACTCTCGTCAAATTCTTATCCTCATCCAGCCCGGCTGGTACCAAGCCTTTCGCGACCAAAACATTGAGATAATTGCTCGCCCAGTGTCCCGTATCACTATCTCCCGAATCAGCCAAATCAAACGCTTTTACAATTAATTTAGCCACTTCTCCAA
>CALIGR010000109.1 GCA_938021445.1 uncultured Candidatus Altimarinota bacterium | reverse complement strand
AAGCGTGGCAAAATTTCTTTCTGGACTCACAAATTCAAGATTTTTTTCTTTAAGGACCTGAAAAGCCTGAGGGCTCGTGACTTCGTGCAGCAGCTGTAGGTCTATAAAAAATACATCCGGCGCTCCGTCGTCATGATGGACGACATGCGCGTCCCAGATCTTATCGATGATATTTTTTGGCATCGTAGAGAATTTAGAGAAACAGCGACTTTTGTCGAGTGTTAGCCTTGCAGCAAAAGTGTTTACGTTTTTTAGAGAATTAATGGGAGTTGATTAGGAGGGTGTTTTTGCCGGGTAATGAGAGGCGGAATGTTAAGCTGTATGAAGGAGATAAAGGAATCAAGGTTTACGGAGAGAGACCAGCGCTTGATGAAGAGCTTGTAGTGGAGGATGAGGCCGGCAATAAGGTCGGTGTTAGCTTTCTGTAAGCGTTGGAAGATAAGAGTAGAAATCGCCATGCAGAATAGGGTCAAGGCGACTAAGTTGTGGAATACAGAAAATTGTAGCACACGGATTTTCTCGAGTTGGAATTTTTGTTTGATGCGCTTGAAGCTGTTCTCAACGCCCCAGCGTTCGAGATAGATGCGAACAATTTGAGCTTGCGAGAAGCGCTTTTTAGGGAGGGTGGTAAGTAGTCTGATGGGCTCTTTATCGTATAAATGCTGAGAGATAACTAAGCGGTACGTCATATTGGTGTCTACTTTGTTATTATTCCGAGCAAACAGATAAACTTCATACTGACCAGGTTTGAGCTCAGAAACTTTAGATACGCCCCCGGTTTTGGTGTCGACGACCTGTCGATTCGTCTTTAGCCGTGCGATAAAGTCGAGATTGAAGACTGAACGCAAGTCCGCAAAAAATTGCTTACAATCGTTCCCACGATCAAACACGCCCACGCCGTGAGGCTTAGTCGTGCCATCGGAGAGCTTTTGTTTGGGTAGTTTTCCGATCAGTTCAGTCAGAATTTGTCGCCTAACTTGCGGAAGAAAACACTTATCCCCGTCGTGTATTTGCGCCTTGACAAGCATCTGGTTAATGCCAACCCCGTGGAAGGTGTAACCAGTAGTCGTCCGACGCTTACTCCCGTCAAAGACTCTACTCAGGCGTTCCATCTTCTGCGCTGACTCTTTTGCAATGTCGCTTAGATCATAGGCAATAATGCTGTAGCGTTTTATGTCGGCTAAAGTGTGGCGCAGAATTACGGCTTCTACGCCTGCCAGAAGATCTATGTTTCCCAAGTGGTGTGAGTACTTCTCTGCTTGCTTTTTGGCTGAAATATCAGCGTTCTGTGACAGATGCCGTAGAATCGGTCCGCTACTCCCCATAAGTCCTCGAGTCACTTCTGACACCGCTTTCTGCTGTGGCACACTCAGCTCCCGAATCACACTTTTTAAATTGTTTCTTAACGTATCCGTAATATATTTTTGCATGGAAAATAAGGGTTATTTTTTTAGTACTTGCGTCCAAAATTATATCCCTTTTTTCCTTTTCTCTCACTACCCTAAACCAAATTCACCCTAAAAAAACTGGGGCCTTTTTAGTGCAATACGAGTTGACAAAAGGCAAAAAAAAATTATTAAGTGATGGACTAAATATGAAAGAAGCCCTTACACTCGAATCAGTAAGAGATACCGTCATGGAAGTGCTGGCGCAGCTTGATATTGTTGCGGTTGACGAAAAGGGCAAGGCAAGTCCGAGTGAGGACGCAGTAGCGTTTGTAAGCAGTGGTGTAAATTTTTTTTTAGAAGCATCAGAGTGTAATATTAGAAATGCTTGTTATGGAAAAAAACGTTTAGGGTTTAAAAATTCTCTTAGTTCAAAAAAATGGAGAGAGATATTTAATGTAGGTGTAGACGTAAAATTAATAAACAAGGTATTTTACCCACTAATTTATTTTCGGCTAGTTCGAGATTATGAGCCTGAAGTTTTTCGATATTTTTCCCACAGTTTAGAAAGCCTTTTCGTTGATAATGACGCGATTGGGACCGTGACTGTATGTGACAAGTTGGAAGCCGCTGTTGAAAGCAATGAAAATATCTCGGAAGGTTTTAGAAATTCATTGGTTGAGAGTTTCAAAAAGCTGATTCGTCGTCATTCGACAGAAGGTTTTGAAGCAAGTAAGGTTCTGAATTGTTTTATAAGTATTTTTGCTAGTGATCCCTCTCTTCAAGCTAAGTTAAGAAACATTATTCCAATGATTGATCCAACCGTCGGACCGAATGAGGGTGAGCCAGACGAATCGAAGACCCTTTTTGTTGATGAGTTTTTCGAGGGGCTTGCTCGTCGATTCTACGCCCCCTCTTTGTGTCTAAAAGATCAGTCCATAGCTATCGATAGTGCTTTGAAAAAAGTTATAAGAAAGCGGCTCAGTGATGGTGGCCAGCAGGAGAAACTAAGGGATCAGATCAATCTTATTGGATTTGAGTACAGAGAGAATGCGGTGACCGTAGTACTGCCGATGCAGTTTGGTAATGAATTGTTCTCAAAGCAAAATGCTATAAATAGTTTGTTGGAAGCGATAGAAACTAGCTGGAATGACGATGAGAAAAAAAAGCCAAAAGGAGCACCAGTTACAATTGTGGTGCAAGTGTCAGAAACGAGTGCGAGGCGTAAGCCGGGAGAATAATTTTAATACCCTACCAAAACTTAACGTTCTCTAGATCAATTTTTTGGAGAGAATTTTTGACTGAGTCAATACCTTCGGAAACCGGTTTTAGAGAGTCGGAGACAGATTCTTTTATGCCTGAGACGCGAGTATTCAGCGCGTCGACTTGCGCCTGAACGGCTTGGACGACTTCCCAGACCTGCCAGAGAAAATAACTAATGATAAACAAAAATAGCAGCGTCCAAAAATTTGAGAGAAGCCATTGGATGATCTGTTTCCAGAGTGGAGGATTAACCGTGCGGTCAATGGCCTCAACTTTTTGGATCAGGTATTCGATTTTTTGATCTTGGCTGAGGTCGTGTAATTCGGACTTCTTCATTCAGTTTATTTAACTTTTTCAGAGTTTATTATAGTGACTGGTGTTTTGAGGCAAGCGTGGTAATTTGGATCCGATTTATATGAAAATTTTAAAAAAGTCATTTTGGCTCGATTTGTT
>CALIGR010000108.1 GCA_938021445.1 uncultured Candidatus Altimarinota bacterium | reverse complement strand
AGTCGGTTTTGGTCCCGTACATTTACTATTAGCGGCTGCTGAACCATCACTCCCTTTACAGCTTACACTTCTTGTTTGTTGTCCACTCCCACACGTCTGGCTACAGCTACTCCAGGAAGAAGGCGTGTCCCAATCGTAAGTAACCACTGGAGCTGCCGCTGGCACTGCTGGTTTTGGCTTTGGTTTTGGTTTTGTTTCTGGAGCACCAATACAAGTCTTTCTTATTACTTTTTTTAAGACAAACCCTTGCCCTTCTGCTAGTTGAAATTTACTCCCATCCGCTGAGTAAAAATGAGCTGCTCGTGGATTTGTTGCTTCAAAAGCTGAAAATTTTCCTTTTACTTCAAAGCCCTCAGTCACAAATGGGCCAAACACACCTCCATCTGAATTCTTTCTGTAACCAAATCGACCGTAATATGTTGATCCAGCTGCGGAAATACTGGTCTGCTTAAACTCACTTCTATCATCACTTTCAATAACACCATCGGCCTCATTGTTACCCTTCACCGAAAAGTCCGTCGTAAAGCGTCCCAATGCAGCGTTTGATCCATCCATATCAGAGAAGAACGTTACGTTAAGTCCGTCGCTTCCTTCATAAAAGTAAATATTAAGATAACCCTCCTCGGTTGAAGGTCCATGCTTCGGGTGAGCCGACGCACTATAGTAATCATAGTTGGCTTTCCCCGTAATGGCTCCACTAAATGCGGCTAGGTCTCCAATCAGATC
Organism: uncultured Candidatus Altimarinota bacterium; assembly: GCA_938021445.1. Classification (GTDB taxonomy): domain Bacteria; phylum Patescibacteriota; class Gracilibacteria; order UBA4473; family UBA4473; genus CALIGR01. The sequence goes on along the minus strand of CALIGR010000108.1, from coordinate 4,757 downwards.
TACCTCATCAACAATTCCATCTTCATCACTGTCATCATAAAGAGCGTAAGTCTCGTACTCCGTGCAGCTCCCATGTAGTTCAAAGTCAAAACACATATACACTGGATCAAAGATGGACTGATTACATTCTCTCTGGCAAACGCCACCCACCGATTGGTATCCTGGTGGACACCCCCCTCCTATACACTGTCCGGTCTGATCCATTTGCCCTCTCTGCGTATATCCACTCGCTGCAACTACACAGGCTTCACCAATCTCTCGACAGGCGTCCCCTATTTTACTAAAAGGGCTATTTGGCGCACTACACACATCCTCATCAAAAAGTGCAGAGTAAGCCGTCCCGCTTATATCGAGTCGATTATTATTAATATTCCCACCAACACCCGCTACGGTTCTCAAGCCAGAGGGATCGGTAAAATTCAAATTCATTTCGTAGTCTGGCTCAGCTCTAAGCGTTGTTCCCTTAAAATTATCAAAACCAAGTAAAGCTTCATTAATTTCAGGCGAAATTGGATCATACTGCTGAATATTGACTGACGGAGTTGCGCAGTTACCGGCTTTATCACAAAGAGCCATTTTCCGAACGCCTGAATTATTACAGTTTGCAGCACTACCACAAAAATTTCCTTTAACCGGATAGGCTGGGAAAACAGTGTCCACCCCACCAGAGCACCCACTAAGATCATCTCGGCACGTCACGGCTAGATCGATCGGTTGATTCGTAAATTCATCAGGCAACAGCGCCGCCCCACCAGTCTTAATATAAGCGATCTCAACTTGTGGGATAACGCTGTCTACAAACACATTCCCTACCGGATCTCCACTCCCATTAACTAAGGCCGTCCCATACCACTGACTCTGCTTATTAAAGAGCAACTGCAGCTGCCACTCAGCATCATCTAGTTTCTTAGGGGCTGAAGCAAAAAGCTCAACCGCTGTTTTGGTTTTTGAAAGATCTAACACAAATTCATAAGACTGGTTGTCCGACCCAAGCTCCACCGACTCTCCACTCGCCAAGAGACTATTGAGTGTGTACTGACGAACATCCGATCCTTTTACAAAATTGATTCTCACTTCGTCATTATTAAGCCGCCCATTGTCAAAAAAGCCTTGAAAAGTAACCGCATCATAGATTTCTCCTTTTACGGGGATAAATCGAAAATCGCTCTTATCCCTTGTCGTAAAAGACCAAACGGGCGCACTCACTGGATGATTCCATCCGACAATAGGATTGTTACTCGTAACTATCTGAGCCTTTGCATCCAGCGCCCCAACCCCAAAACCTAAAAAGCCGAGCAGCACAAAAGTAAAAAAGCGAGACCTTGATCGTTTACTCAACATAAAATAAAGAAAAATTGAAATTAAAGCGAGCAGTAAAACGGCTACTGAACCAAGCCCAAGGAGCATCCATTTAGTTTTTTTGTCCATATCTTTCCCCTCCGATTGCAGATTTAAGAAAGAGCCATCCAGTCCTGCCGGTTTCTCTGAAATTAAAAGAAGATCCGAGGTATCCGACCCCTCAAAAGGGTCGAGCTCGGCTTGCTCTTCTTGCTTAAGGAGACTCAAAAAACTATCCAAACTAAAGCCAACGGGCTGATCTGAGACAAGTTTACTTAAATTTTTAGAAAAAATCACATCAGTCTCATCTCGCACCACAAGTTCAAGTGTCGCCATCTCACTTAACTGCAGAGCTTCTACTTGTATCACAAATTGACCTAAGTCTTTAGATTCGACTAACCCACTTTTTATGGAGGCTTCATCCTGAATCAATTCCCAGGTAAGTGCCCCTGCTTGGTTCGTTTGCCCCATTATTTCCAAGTTCATAGCCCCAGAGACTTCATCAATAGACGAAACCACCGAACTTACCGTCGCAAAAAGCCCCGGAACAAAAAAACGACCTCTTTGCAATGGAGAAATAACTTCCCCTACCTCACTGACGAGTTGGATCTCAAACTCATAAGCGCCTGACTCAATTTCTGCTAAGTCAAAAGCAAACTCATAAGGCCGCTTCTCATCTTTAAGCAGTATTGTTTTCACCGACCGCTTTTCCATCACTTCTGAGTGAATATTTTTAAGGCCAAAATCGACTTCGATTTTACCGTTCCATCCGTCACTTTCAGCAAATCCACTCACTTTTAACTTATCACCAATCTCGGTCACTCTTGGCTCATCAAGTCGTGCTGGCAGTACCTGTGATTTAAATTTCAATGGCACATTCAGGAGCGATTCCCCTCTGGCAATTACACCAGCCGGACTAATAACGTCAACTTCAATTTTCGTCGGAACTTCCGGAAGTGTGAAAACTTTTTCATACACCTCATTTACCCTTATTGAATCCATACTGTAAACCTCCCGTGCAATCTCAGCACCAATTCTATTGGTAAAAATAAATCGATTCTTCTCCGGATCATCTAAGGCGTTTTCTGTAAAATAAGAGACAAAAACTTCACCTGACTCTGTCACCTGAGACGAAACGCTAAGCTGACTTGTGGTAACGACTGGTATTAACTGAATCTCATCTTCTTCTATAGCTGATTGAGCTATACACAGAGAGCCGACTCCCAGGAGCCAGCTCATAAGTAGTGCCAATTTATATTTTTTAAACATTGACGTTTTTAGACAATTTTTAAGTCTCTGTGATTTTGTTTGAATCTAGACATTTACTGAGAACAGTAACAACTCGTCACACGATCCGTGCTATCAGAATCTTGTTTCTGTCCACTTTTATAACAGAAAAAATTAGGCGACGTATAGGTGGAACATCCACCTCTATTACAGTTTTGCCAAGATGGCTGAATCACCGTAACGCCTCCAGTACTGCCACCATACTGAGACTCTACTGATTTACATTTCTTCCCAGCACTATCCGTTCCGACTTTCAAACCTTTTTGAGAACAAGTCGCTTCACATGACTGACTAGAGCTAGCCGGAAACCAACCGCTTGTTTTTGCGACCGGCCCAATTTGGCGAGCCTCTCCATTTCGACAACACTCAAGATTTTGAATATAAGCTGGTTGCTTGTTGTAACAATCCTTTCCACTCGTACAAAGACGTGTAGATGGGTTTTTAAATATCGATAGATTCCAGTATTTAGCCCAACCGTTTTCAGTCGGGTAATTTGTACTCGTCCAACCACCATCTACATTAGCCCCTTTATAGCCCTTTTGCTCACAGAGTCTGTCAGCCGTAGCGTCATCTGGACTATAGAAAATAGCGTGTTTCGGGTAATCCATAGTCCCTACTCCGCCTCTCGCCCAACCACTGCCTGGAATTCTTTCGATTGTATAACTAGGAGATTTAAAGATCTCACATGATTTTGCAGCGGCACAAGCTTGGGCGTTACAAGCTTTATCTGCAGCTGGCTTGGCTCCTTTACACTCTGAAGCCGAAACCACTTTTCCGTTTCTCTTACACTCAACCGTTCGTGTCTGAGTTCCTCCACCACAAGTCTTACTACAACTGCCCCAGGCACCAGAAACCCATCCAGCGGCTACCGGCGGAGGGCCTGGCTGGTCAGCACAAACCCAACCTGAACCATCTGAAACTAATATCTGGCCAATTCCACAAGTGGGTAGTGAGCCACCGCCACTCCCGCCTCCATCAGCCGCACAGCCCCAAACGCCTCCTTGTTGTCTCATTATTTCTCCATCCGCACAATTAGGCAAAATAGGCGATGAAAGACAATTACCACCATTCTCATCACATATCTCTTTAACGTTAAGCGTACTATTAATGGTGACTGGAACCGAAAATCTAAAAGTATTATCACTTCTTATATTCCAAATAGTGGACCAAGGCTGTCCTGGAGCATCTTGACACTGGGTCACAAAATCCTGGTTATTATTAATTAAAGTTCGACAAGTCCGCCCAATACTTCCATCTGGATTTTTTTGAGTCCAGAGCAAGTTAGGAATCTGACGAATCATAAAAGATCTTCCATCCTCCAAAATAAAATCTCCATTTTTGACATGCAGCGCGCTTGAAGCAGCTGGGGCAGACGTTCCAATTCCGACTCGTCCTCCCTCATTGTAAATGTTATTCAGTGTTCCGACTACGCTATTAAAATCCTGAATATAAACTCGATTGTTAGGAGCGACATCGCTTTTTAAAGGTATCGAATCAACACTCGAAACTTGCGCAAGAGTCTGTGATACAGAAAAAATCAGTAATGAAAACAAAGATAAATTAAGCCAAAAACGCATTTTATTAAAAGTATTATTAGATCTATCAAAATTAATGATCCGTGATTTTAAAGATCAAAACAAACAAGTGACACATTCTGACTTGACAGCGATTCCGGAACCTTAAGGTGTTAAAAAGCTGGAACTTAACAGAATTTTTACTACATTCTGTCTGATTTTCTAGAAATTAAAAACATGCAAGATTTAATCTTAGTCGGACGTCAAGGTTCAGGAAAAGGAACTCAAGGCAAGATATTAGCCGAAGCTCAAGGTTACAAAATTTTTGAAACAGGCGGTGAACTAAGGCGCCTCGCAAAGTCTGATTCTGAGCTTGGAAAAAAAATAAAATTTATCATTGAGTCGGGAGAACTGGTCTCAAATGAAGTCATTATGGAAATCGTTGAAGACTTTTTATCAAGCATCGATCTAGAAACACCGGTGATCTTTGACGGAGTCCCACGATTTGAGCAACAAAGAATAACACTTGAGGAAGAACTCAAAAAAGCAGGACGAGAGTTTCAAGTATTAGAAATAGAGATTAGTACAGAAGAAGCCTTTAAAAGACTTATTAAAAGA
>CALIGR010000107.1 GCA_938021445.1 uncultured Candidatus Altimarinota bacterium | reverse complement strand
GAGATGATAGTGGCTAGACTTGAGGTTGTGCATTCAGTTTCAGCCTTTAAGAAAAAAGAAGGAGAAACGGTCATGACTTTTAGGAAAACCGATCGAGAACAGTTTATATTTAAGAATTTCTTACAAAAAGGACTGGATTATGACCGAGAAGAATTACTTCGAGTGTTGCAGTTCTACCGACTTATCATGTTTCCTTTCGCGTTTGAGATGGAGCGAAGTTATTTAGCTTAATTGTCATGCCACGGTTTAAACGGGGCATCTATCAAATTTTATATATTCAATGCTAAGCTATAAGCCACTGACTTTACTGGTCTGTAAGATTCCCCGATCAAGTCGGGGAATGACATTAGTGTTTTTGTGCATGAGTGTTTTTTGTAATTCAGCTCAGGCGGATGTGATCGAAAATCGATATAAGTTTTTACCTCGTTTTTGTGAATACAGACCGTTTAGTAACAAGCATATCAGTGTACCAAATAACTACGATCGAAATCAAAGACATCGACTTATTAGCTATTATCTCGAAGATGGGCTGGCGGGAAAAGAAGCCCTTTCTTATTATGATAAAAAATGGTCGAGGTAATCAGTCAGTCACAGTTACCAACTAAATGGGGTAAATTTAAAATTACTATTTTTGAAGTGTCTGGGGAAGAGGTCGTGATGCTTGAAAAAATCCCCCCAGCCCCCTTTAACAAGGGGGAGAAAATCCAAGTGCCTTTAGTTAGAATTCATTCTTCCTGTTTGACCGGAGATGTCATGGGGAGTCTTCGTTGTGATTGTGGAGAGCAGCGTGATCTCGGCCTTGAAAAAATAGGAGCGGCCGGGGGCCTGTTTTTTTACCTCTATCAGGAAGGTCGTGGCATTGGATTGTCGGAAAAAATAAAAGCTTATCACCTTCAGGATGAAGGACTAGATACGGTTGAAGCCAATGTAAAACTGGGACATCCCGTGGATGCGAGACAATTTGTCCAAGTGGCAGAAATTTTGAAATTTTTAGAGATTAAAAATATAAAACTATTGACGAATAATCTGGATAAAGTGAAAAAACTAGAGGCAGAGCAAATCAAGATTATAGAACGGGTCCCGCTTGTAGTTGAGCCGAATGAGTACAATGAGAATTATTTAATTACCAAAAGAGAAAAACTTGGGCATGAATTTTCTTGATTACCTAGCTGAGAAAACGGCGATTATCGATCCGCATAAAACTCAGCCCAATCCAAGGGTCGGAGCGTGTATCGTACTTAATGGTGAAATTATGAGTGAAGGGTTTTATAATGTTTTTGGGAGCGCACATGCCGAAGTACAGGCACTTGAAAACTTGCCGGGAAATATAAAGATCGAAGACTGTGAGATTTATATCACTCTTGAGCCGTGCGATGATTTTGAGGGAAAGAAAACTCCAAGTTGTACAAATTTATTACTCAACAATAGATTTAAAAAAATTATAATAGGAAGTGGTGAGCCGAAACAGGGGATAGGGCAAAATTTAGAAAAATTAAAAGAGGCTGGTATTGAGGTGGAATTTATTGAGCATGAAGGCTGCAGAGATCTAAATCCATTTTTAAAAAAATATAACACCACGGGGAAACCGTATCTATGTCTAAAAATAGCGCAGAGTTTGGATGGGAAAATAACAGGCGATCAGACTCAGTGGATAACCAATGAATTTTCTCGTCAGGCCGTACACAAATTGAGGGCCCAGTATAGTACAGTTCTGAGCACAACGAGTACAGTGCTGAACGATGGGGCGAGATTAGACTGTCGGTTAGAAATCCCCCGAGCCCCCTTTAACAAGGGGGAGCTTGTGCCAGTCTTTTCAGATCCAGAAGTGATTATTGTTGGGCAGCGTGAGATTTCAGAAGATCACCCGGTCTTCCAAAAAGAAAACAGAGTTATTCATCGGTTTCAGACATTCGAGGATTTTTATAAACAGTGTTGGGATTTAGACCTTGATAGCGTGCTGATTGAGTGTGGAAGTCAGTTGAACACGTATTTACTTAAGCATCAAGTCCCAGATGAAATTCAAATATTTATCGCGCCTAAAATACTAGGAGCTGGGCTCAGTGTTGTGCATGAGGAGCTGAGCTTGTTAGATCATTATGAGTTGGTAGACCAAAAAGAATTTGCGGGAGATGTTTGTTTGGTTTATAAACGCCAAGAAAATTTTTAAATAGATATTTATGACTTTATTATATTTACCGATTGTTGGACTTTTTTCTGGGGTGATTGGCGGACTCACGGGAACGGGTGGCGGACTAACCGTGGTCCCAGTTTTGCTTCTTCTTGGTTACACCAAAGAGACGGCTATTGCGACGAGCTTCTTGAGTATGATTTTTTTGGCCTTAGTTTCAGTTGGGCTGCATGGAGCGAAGGGGACTATTGATTGGAAAGTTGGAATGCTTGTCGCTGTTGGGGCTGTCGTTGGAGCGGTCTTGGCGAACTATCTCCATGGAGTTTTCAACGAAACGACGTTTCGGTACGCCTTTGCGGCTTTCTTGGTTTTCATGGCAGGGACTTTAGTCTTTAAGCATTGATTTTTTTGATAAATTTTGATAAAAACTGGATCCTACATGGATTATTCAAATCAAAATCAGGAGGGTCAAAAAATGATCCCACAAGCGTTAGAAGCTGAA
>CALIGR010000106.1 GCA_938021445.1 uncultured Candidatus Altimarinota bacterium | reverse complement strand
TTCTCATACCGAGAGACGAGGGTCCCGAAAATGTCGACTTCTTTTAGTGCTCGCACTACAAGGTCTTCATCTGAGACACTTTTAAGTTTTTTAATATGGTAGCTTTTCATTGGGCTTTACTAGTCGCTGTTTCGGATTTTTTTAACTCTAGCAGATTTGCTTTTAGGGCACCAAGTAGAAATCGTTTTTAGGATCTTCCCCCTGAGTTTTCTTAAATTTGATTTTTATTAAAGAGATCTTAACCTGTAGGTCATAAGCTACTTTTTAATCTACAAAAAATGTTTAAGGAATTTAAAGAATTTGCCATGAAAGGCAATGTGGTGGATATGGCTATCGGGATCATTATTGGGGGGGCCTTTGGAAAAGTGATCACCTCTATGGTAAATGACATCCTTATGCCACCAATCGGGATGGCGCTAGGAGGGGTGAGTTTTGGAGATCTTTTCCACGCGCTTGATGGAAAAAACTACGCGACTCTTGCCGCGGCAGAAGAAGCGGGAGCCGCGATCGTGAAATACGGAGCGTTTTTACAAACGGTTATCGATTTCTTAATTATTGCTTTTGTTATTTTCCAAGTAGTTCGAGCGATGAACCGAATGAAGAAAGAAGAACCAGCAGAGGCGCCAGCTAAGGCAGCCGATGTAGTGCTTCTTGAAGAAATTCGAGATCTAATGAAGAAGAAGTAATTTGATTTACTCAATCTAAAAACATAAAAGACCTCACCTAGGTGGGGTTTTTTTTTGTATTAGGTCAAAATGTGCTAGAATCTCGGAAGACGTTTATAAAAATGATCAAAAAACTGCGTTTTATTCTTATAGTCTTTGTCCTTGCCTTTATGGTTGGGCCAGCTCAGGCGAGTGTGTTTTTCCAGATCAGTGATAGTGCTGCTGGAGAGGAGGTGCCTTTGTTTGTTTCTGGTCTACAGGCAGCAGAATCAGTTAGTGTTCGTATTGAAAAGCCAGATAAATCAGAGTTGAATTTTGTGCTTCAAGCTGACCAAGAAGGCTTTGTCCGGGATCAAGTATACGGGCTGCATGTTCAGCAAGCGGGTGACTATAAAGCGACACTTGAGCGTTTTGGGAGTCAGTATTTAGTTGAAAATGATACTTTTGAGATTGCCCCAGGTTCAGTTTCAGCTTTCAAGAGCGAGGTTGAGCTGGAGCGACTTACGGTCCCAGCTGACAGCTTAAGCGCCATTCCATTTCGGTTTACCGCTAAGGATGCGTATGGCAATCCGGTGAAAGATGCAGCAATTCAGGTAGTTTCATCTCGAAACGCTGATGATATTACCGCTCAATCTATTACAGATACGAATGGACTAATCAGGGGCTCGGTTGTTTCTGGGACGCCTGGAGCGTCAGTTATTTCATTTGTCGTAAATGACACGGTGATCCAAGAAAAGGCAGAAATGATTTTTCACCTTAACGGCAATGATCTAGTGGCGGTTGGCCAGGGAACGAATGAAAGTGGGGTGGGGCAGTTTCTTCAGGCTCAATTGTTTGATAGTGGATTTAAAGAGGCGGCCTATTTTGTATTAGAGACTTTGCCGACGGAAGTTGAGTCTACTAAGAATTATACGGTCAAAGTAGCCGTAAAAGATGAAGACGGATCTACGGTGCAAGACTACCAGGGGCAGATTCGTTTTGTGTCATCGGACAGTCAAGCTCAATTACCTCGAGACTATACATTTACCGCTGAAGACCAGGGAGAACATACGTTTGCTCTCGCCGTAACTTTTGGGACTCCAGGAGAACAGACGTTAAACGTTATAGACACGACGAACGCTCAAGTAGAAGGCGAGATGACGTTGCAGGTTTCAGATAAAACTCCGGGGGGAGGGGCCGGTGCGATTGGGGAAATAAAAATACTGGCTCCGGTAGCCGGGACTTCTAATGCCGCGCGAGTTACGATCTCAGGAACCGCTCCATCGAGTGCCTCGATAGAGATTGTGGATGGTCCAACGGTGCTCGTAAGTGAATTGATAGTGCCGACAAGTGGTTCATTCACGTATGAGACTCCAACATTAGCCGATGGGCTTCATCGATTTAAGGTTTTCAGTAGTGATAAAGCCCTTGAATCAAATGAAGTAGCCATAAGAATCGACAAAACTCCACCGAGAGCGTTAGCCGTCAAGCTTGACCCAGCCGATAATATTCCGGCGGGGAGTACGTTTAGTGTTGAGGTAAGTTCAGACGAGGCTTTGTCATTAGTTTCTTGTACGTTTAATGGTCTCAAGCAGGACTTTGTTCCGAGTGGGGAAGCTTTTTCGGGGAATTTCCAGGCTCCGGTTAATACCGGCGAATTTCCAATTAGTTGTACGGTCGCTGATATCATTGGGAACGAGCTAAATGAACCACAAGTCGCGGTGGCTAATATCGTGGATGGTGAGGACGATCCGGAACCGCCAAATCCCGATCCAATAAAAGATACTCCTCTCGTGGATCCGATAACCCCTGGGGATTCAAATGTAGCTCCGACGGCTGTTTCGAGTCTAAGTGCTCAGGCCGAAGAAAACCAGGTGACACTTATTTGGGCGCCTGCAACGGATGATAAAGGGATTGCAAGTTATAAAATTGATTTTGGAATCGCTCCAGACTCAATGACTAGCTCAAATATGACACCAGACAATAGAACTCAGTGGTATGTTGATGGTCTGACGGCTGGTACCAAATATTTTTTCCGTATTACGGCAACCGACAACGAGGGGAATCTAGGCGCTCCGAGTAATGTAATAGAGTCAACGACAACGGGGGGAGACTTTCGTTCCGCCGCCGTGCCTGTAGCCGGTTTGGAAACCTGGCTTCCCTATGTATTATCAGCTATTTTTGGAATTTTATTCCTTTTTGTTTCTCGACGTAGAACTATTTAGTTTTATCCAAATACAAGATTTGA
>CALIGR010000105.1 GCA_938021445.1 uncultured Candidatus Altimarinota bacterium | reverse complement strand
TTTTGTGGCTTCAACTTCTCGATCATTAAAGATTTCTGCGGTCAGAGCATTATCACTGTTGAAAAATACTTTGTCTGTTGCCGCTTCGGCGACTTCAAATTTCCCTTCTTGGATATTTCGTTGAGAACCAAAAAGCTCAATATGTTGCTGATTAAGCCCAGTCACTAAGCCTTGATGTGGCAAGACGTAGTCGCACATTGTTTTGATTTCACCTTTTCTATAAGCCCCCATTTCACAGACAAAAAACTTTTTTTTATCATTCCGGACTTCCTGCCTGCCGGACAGGCTGGGATTCGGAATCTCAGGTGTTTTAAAAAATACTTGGTTTTTTAAGATTAAGCGAGCGACCGCCACCTCAGTATTATTATTGGCTGGATTGTAGCGCACCTGTTCTTTCCCGAAGTGAGACTCCAGTAAGTGCACCAAGATTTCTTTCGTAGAAGATTTTCCATAACTTCCGGTAATCCCAATTCTAGTAATATTTTCATCACTATTTTGAATGATCTTTCTCGCTTTCCCGAAAAGTCTCTGACGACCAAGCCAGACCGGAAGCTTTGTCACCCAAACGCCGAATAAAACCTGAAGCCAAATCGTTCGCTCCCAAAGTAGTAATAACGGGAAGATTTTGGAGTTTTTATCTTGCTCCTGATTACAGCTTATAATCTCACCAGAAATTATATCGCTACAGAAACCTACATAATCATCAGAACCCGAAATATGACTCACATAAAAGCCACCGATGAAAAATATTCCTACGAGGATCATAAAAATCCGCCCACTAAACTTCGGTCTTGGAAAAACACCTCTGTAAAACCAGGGCACAAAAGCGCCTCGTCCATCCTTTGTCTGAAGCCAGGCTCGCATCCGATCAAAGCGGTACTCTCGTATTTGCCAAGACTGAAGGTTTTTCCCCAAAGTTCTGAGGCCTAACAAAAAAATTAGTCCTGATAAAATATACCAAATCATAAAAATCTATTTTAAAAATTCAGCGACAAGATCTGCAATCTCATTTGTGTGAGTGTGATGAATACCATGACGTCCATCAGGAAACACTTTGTACTGTTTATTCTTAATGTTTTTTATGTACGTCTCACCAGAAGGCCGGTAAGGCGTCATCTTGTCTTTCGCACCCCAAAGAATCAAGCACTCATGTGTTATTTTCTTGAGCTCTTCGCCGATATCTGGTTCTGCCAGAATCCGCTCGAGTGTTTTCTTATTATACGGTTTTACGTCTGCCCAATCACGAGCCCCCAAGACTTTCTTAATTAAAAATCTTCTAACTGACTTCGGCAATATTTTACCGATAAAGCCTATTTTTTCAGCTATAATTTGGCCTATCTTTTTAGGTGGTTTAATACCAGCTGAACCGGTGAAAACAGCTTTTTTAACAGCTTGTGGGTTTTTCTGAATCAACTTATTCAAGATTCGTCCTCCATTAGAGTGCGCGTAAAAATGAGCTCTTGGGATATTTAGAACTGTCATAAAATCATATACCCAAGCTGCATATTCGGATGAATCCATTCCAGCTTCAGGTGGATTCCCTGTCAGTCCAAACCCTGGGTAATCTAGCAAAATAATCTCAAGATCAGGCTTTTTTTCGCGCAATTGAACCGCTAATTGTGTAAAACTTTCAGTGCTTCCTCCCCATCCGTGTAAGAAAATAATTTTATTAGAGCTTTCGCCAAAGCGGACAAAATGAGCTTTAGTATCCCGAATATTAACGTAGTAATGAGAAGAAAATGACTGCATTGATTCTATGATATCGATTGAGGTCTCCCGAGCAAACTACAATTAAAACTTGATTCCTTAATTTTGAAATTTAATATCGATCTGTTTTTGTAACCTTTAATCCTACGAAATTCATGAAAACATTTAAATATTTACTAAGTTTCGCTGTCCTTTTGACGCTCACTGGTTGTATGAACCAAGCCAATCAAGACTCTGGTGAAGTCTTAGAAGCTGGTAAAAATGTCGTCTCAGGCGCTCAAAAAATGACCGAAGGCGGTCTTGACTCTATGGCCGAAGGCGCTGGAGAAGTCATGGAATCTGGAAAGGTCATCGCTGAAAAAAGTGGAGGTCTTCTTGATGGAGCTAGAAACGTACTCGGAAATATTGGTGACGCGACCGAAAGCGCGATCAATACGGTTGGGGAAACGGCTGGAAATGTAAAAGACGCAGCTGTTGATGGCGCTTCTGTTGTGGCCGAAACGGCTGGTGATGCGGCTGGGGCTGTTGCAGAGGGGGCTACTGACCTCGCTGAAGGCGCTGTTGAGGTTGCTGGTGACGCAACCGAAGCCGTTGTAGATGGTGCTGGAGCCGTTACTGAAGGCGCTGTTGACGCTGCTGGGAGCGCCATTGAGGCGACTGGAGACGTTGCTGGAGCTGTTGCCGAAGGCGCTACTGACCTCGCTGAAGAGGCGGTTGATACCGTCATTGAAGTTAAAGACGCGGCTGTTGACGTGGCTACGTCTGAAACGCGAAGCTTTGTGTACGAAGAGTTCACGAACGACAAACTAAATGATATGTACGGTCAAAAAGTAGTGATCAACTTCCGAGCTGATTGGTGCCCAACGTGTGCTAAACTTGAAGCGAAGCTTGAAGATGAAGCTAACGCGGACCAACTCACTAACGTAAACATGCTTTTGGCTGATTACGACAAAGAGACTGAGCTGAAGAAAAAATATAATGTTAATAAGCAAACCACACTGGTTTTCTTAGATGAAAAACACCAAGAAGTTAAAACGATTCGAGATCCTGAATTGGACGAAATTGCTAACTTCTTCAACTAAATTTTTTCTTTCGATTTATGACCAAAAAGACCCTCATGGGTGAGGGTCTTTTTTTATAGTGTTAACTTATAAAATATTTTCACACTCTAGCGCTCATGATCGAGTGTGTAGAGTGGATTTAGACCTAGCTCCATGTTACGCGTTACAAAGGGATTTAAGACGTCATAACTTGGTGGATTATTTCGGTATTCTGGAGTGGCCCATTCCCCATTTACTTTGACGAGATCATTTGGCTGCTCGAAGTCAGCCCAAGCGTATGGATGTCTTGCTAGAAATTTTTGAGCGATATTCTTCCACACGTTCCCAACAGAATAGACCGCCACACTTCCCGGCTTCAGGCCTCGACCGTCGGTGTTCCCACTCCAGAGCAACACGGTCGCTTTTGGCGTGTAGCCAACCACTATATCATCAACCGGGAAAATCTGTGGACCAACTCGTTTTGATGAAGTACCGGTCTTAATCGCCATTTTAACGCCTGGGTTGAGGATCTCATTCCAGTCTTTTGGTCTCTCGCTTTCGTTGCTTAGAATATTGTTAACAAAAAAAGCCGTAGAAGTCTTAATCCGTCTTGAGACTCGTACATTACATGGATTTGGCAGCTCTCTCCCTTCAAAATCATGTATTGAGAGGACTGGACAAATCGCTCGCTGCTCACGACTTCCAAGCGTTGCATACGCATTACCAAGATCCATAATTTTTACTGGAGCGGTTCCAAGGGCGAGTGTCCAACCAAAAAAGTGATTTTTATAAACGCTCCCAATATCAAACCCAAAGTTTCGATCTAAGTACTTTTTAAGGACTCGCTCACCTCCAGCCAAAATCAGCGCTTTCGCCGCTGGTATATTTCGGGATCTGGCCAGCGCTTCTGACATTCGGATTCCTCCCAAATATTGTCCATCAGAATTACTTAAATCTGATCCATCTTGACTAAAACGCACATAAGTATCATAGAAAATGGTTGGTGGTTCGTAGCCTTTCTCAATCGCTCCAGCATAAACAAACGGCTTAATCGTTGAGCCCGTCTGACGTCGAGCCTGAATCATATCAACTTGCCCTGAAATTTCTTCGTCCCAAAAGTCTTTTGATCCAATCCAAACTAACGGCCCCCGGCTTTCATGATCTAAAATTAAGATAGCATAATTTCGAATCCAATGTTCCGTCAACATATCGTCACTGACTCCCGAATCCATGTACTCCATAACCTCTTTCTGCAGCGTGCTGTCTAGTGTTGTCCTGATGATAAGTCCATTGGTGCCCTTCGTTGAAAAACCAGTGTCCGCTAAGTACCGCTCGATATAAAATCTAAAGTGCTGAAAGTCATCATCGACCCACGTTCTTCTATTTGGTAGTTTTATATTCTGCAGATCTTCCCACACTCTTCTCGTCCTCGCCATGTCCCAATCCTCTTCTTTGGCTACCGCAAATAGAAGCGATTCAACCCGGGATGTCCGATAATTTATATCTTTAAAAGGCGTACATTCGCCTTCCATTGGGAGACTGCAAGTTCCAAGCCATTCTTTGATATTTACTTTTCTTGAGAGTCGAACTGGATCCTTTGGCATCACCGATAGAACCAGCATTTCAGCCTCGCTCAATTCGGTCGGAAGCTTATCGAAATAATGCTGTGAGGCGACTCTGATACCGTTTATACGGGCTCCATAAGGAACCGTATTAAGATACATTTCCAGAATCTGTTCTTTGTCATACGTCGACTCAACCCCAAAGGCGATAAACATCTCTCTAATTTTTCTTTTATAACTTCGCTCATCGGTCAAAAAGACTTTCCGAGCCACTTGCTGCGTCAAGGTTGAACCTCCTTGTACCACTCGACCAGCCATTATGTTTTTAAACATGGCCCGAGCGACTCCTGGGAAATCGACGCCTGAATGATCATAAAAGCGCTTGTCCTCAATGATCACGGTGGCGGTCTGCATTAAGTCTGGCATTTCTTGGAGTGGAATCCACTCTCTGTTTTCGTTTGAAAAATTTCGGTATATCTCCTTTCCGTCTCGATCCTGAACGACCATTGAGAACTCCAAACTATCAAGCGTCAGCTCTTTTCCGGTTTTAAAATCTGACTCTCCCCAAATAACTACTTTCTCTAAAATAGCCAAGCCTCCCCCGATCAAAATCATGGGAAGTAGCCAGAGTAAAATTATTCCTAAAACACGCATTCGAAATATTATATCACAAACTAAAGCAATAAACCAGTCGAGAACGGCTTAGAAATCATCCGCTTCGGTATAAAGTTTTACTCGAATTGGATTTTTTTGTACTACTAAAATTTCAGCGGCGCATAAAGCACACTCCAAGACTTCGTCTTCCTCAATATCAAAGGCACCAATTTCAAATCTGCCCCGGCAGTCCGGACAGTACATTGAGACAAGGGTTTCTGAGTTCATAGGTTCTTAAAGCGAAACGTAATCGGTCTGTCCTGTTTTATTTTTTTGAGACAAAAAAGCAAATTTTATAGCTTTACTTTTCCTCGATCCAAGACCAAAATCGAATCATCTTCGTCTAGAGGGAGAAACTGTGTTTTCCATTTAGATTGAGTTTTTATGAATTCTAAAAATTCTTTCATTTTTTCTGAAAACTTCTCCACATCATCAACAACTACAATCGTTTTTTCATGGACTACGGGCTGTATAAGCTTCCAAAAGCTAAGTGTGTCCGTCTTCTGACCATCAATAAAAACTAGATCAAAACACCGCTCTTTCAATAATTTTTTACAAGCCTTTACGTTTCCAAATCTCTGCTCAATCTTTAGCTCTTGCCTCGCCTGATAGAAATTAATTTTAGCCGCTTCAAAAGATGGTTTTGAAAATTCATACGTGATTACTTTTCCGCTCTCTGGCAGATTTTTTACTAAGTGTAACGTTGAGTAACCATGCGCCGTGCCAATTTCCAAAATTCGCTCAGCTTCTGCTTTTTTTACCAAATTAGCTAAAAAACAACCGACTGTGGCAGAAACACTGGGCACATTGTTTTTTAGGTCCCGTCCCTTTAGGTCTTTCAAAAAATTATCTAAGTTCATCAAAAAAGAACTTATCTATCCTCAAACTCAAATCAATGCACTCGTTAGATGTCCCACTCCGTAAGATCATCGTCTTCATCGACTTTTTCTGCTTTTCCATAGTCCGCTCCATATCGTTTTTCTGGATCCAAAAACTCACTCCCATAGCTAGCCACCGTCCATTCGTAAAACATAGAGGCTATTCCACTTCCCATTCCTATACTCCCTAAGAGGGCTGGCAGCGCCACCAAGCTCATAATCGTTGGATTACTACTTCCAATCAAATTCATCATCAAAAAGAAAATTGCGAGCCCTAAGATAACCCCATAAAGACTTACTAATGTCGATTTAAAAGCACTTATGATCTCAACTGCCATAAAGCTAAACAAAGCGCTTAAAACCGCTTGAGCGCCAGCTACAAACGCCACTCCTGCGGCTCCATATCCATTACTCGCGACAATGTAAACTGGGATAAAAACGAGTAGTAAGACAATGTTACCAAAAAAGACCTGAGTAAGGTTTGTAGCACGAAGTGAGGCATAACGATCATCCAAAATAGAAGAAAGAAACACGTAGCTTGAATTAGCGGTTACAGAAGCCAGGAAAACCGCCATAATGACAATGGCTAAAAACAGTGGATGCGTATTTTGCACGACTTCTCCATACTCGTTTACTAGATTTTCTTGCGTTGGCGCTAACGTATCCCCTAATACTGACCAAAAAGCCAAGAGCACTCCTCCAAGCACTAAAAAACCAAGAAGCCCTGCCGCAACACCGACAAAGGACCGCTGAAATATATCTGAAAGTTCTGTTTTTGTTTGAGTTTGATTCATTCAAATAATTCTAACACGTGTTCGCCCATTAATCAACACGCTATCTCAAAAATGAAGCACCAGGAAGACTCGAGAATCCAGGTGGCGGTGTTTGTGCCGATCGATGGTCAAGCTTTATGACAAAAGCGTGTTTGTTTTGATAGCACGTGAGCCCGTTTAACTTTGTACAGCGATTCTGGTTTGTCTGAACGGGCGGTGTCCCTGCATAGGTTGGAGAATAACGCCTTAAGTGATGAAAATCATACTTTTGTGCTTCAGCCATAGTTGAACTTCCCCATGGAGACTCTGGATTCAGTAACCAGGACCCTCCCAATGTGTTTCGAGTGAGCGTACTTCCCGATAGAATCAACTGACGACTAAGGTCTCCATCGGAAGCTTCTCGGTCAAAAATCTCTGAAGCCGAAGGGTTATTGTTACTCAGAGTACTTAGAATCGATCCATCACTAACATACGTACCAACGAACTCACTGACCGTGTTTTTAACAAAAATATTTCCTACGTCTGGTTCTGCCTGTGTCTGACTATTCAGCATAATAACGCCTAGTGAGCTCAGTGAGTGACCATAGTTCATATCACCTCTCACTAAGATATTCCCATCTTCCACAACGATCGTATGCTTCACCGCACTACTGCTTGGACCAACCTGTCCAGAGAGGATAACTAATGGATTTGGAGTACTAAGAGGCACCGTGGTTCCATCTTTCCGCTTATTGGTAATATAAGTCACCCCACCATCTTCTAGGTTGTTCAAATTCAAAATCAATCGCCCACTGCTTGGTGGATTAACTCGATCAACGCCTCTTATGAGACTATAACCCTGACGCGTAATTATTTCCCTGACATCTTTTTCCGTATTTTTCCCTAAACGAAAAGCTTGGTCCCCTAAGTCCGTCGACTGCTCATAGACAAAATTATTTTTCCCAGACTGAAATCCTCCCTCTATATCCGCCCCAACAATTAGGCCAGAGATGACAGAATTATCCCCTCCCAATGAAGGATTGTCGTCTTCGTCTATGTCGCCGTCTCCATCGATATCTGTTGTCGGGGTTACGTCTACTGGATCAAAGATCCTCGTGTCACTCTCTGAGTCTAGATCATAGAAAGTGTTTCCCATATTGCCTCCCGGGTATGTAACTCTTTTTGTTATTCCTTCGTCATCGATTAAGTAACTAACGTAGGAAGTGAAGGCTGTTGTTAAACTCGGCACGATACCCTGAGAGCTAAGGTGAGTCGTTATACAGTCTCCTTGCTGAAAAACTCCACCGGTGAAGTTTTTAATATACCCTTTCCAGCTGTTATCTTTAAAGCCTGACTCATTATAAAATCTAAGCCCTTCATGAGTATGACCTTTTATAAAGGCTTGGAGATTGTTTGTGCCACTGGGTAGATTTTTGGTCGTATTTTGAGTCGTCAAAAATGGACACACATTAAATGGCGCTCTCATAACGATGTCGAGTGGCGAGGCACTCAATGGTAAATTACTTGGCTGATCACTCAAAAAGAGACTCACCCATGGCTTAAAATTAGCTTTTATGGGAATAATTTTTTTATCGCGACTTGTTTCAATTCGCCCCTTTTCGTCGACTCGTGGATGCACCAAAGCCAAACCAAAAGACTTAGTTTTTGGCTTAAGTATATAGGCATTAGGGACCGCCCCTTTCCCGACATCTGCCGTTGGCAAAAATGAACTAATTTTGAAATCTCTCAGAGCCCCTTCTGGACTGGCCCAAGAAACCGTATGTCTATTTTCTACTTCACTCCCAGTTGCAAAACGGATTCCATTTACAAAGGCGCTATTATTGTTAAGGAAATAAGAACTTAGATCCATTCTCTGATTATTGACATAAGCATCAATAGCTGAGGTCTCTCGAATTAGGTTCCCATATTCATCTTTTAATACGAGGCTAAAGTCACACGTATCACTCTTATTTGCCAATATTGATTTGGTATCACAGTCATTTATGAGTGAAGCTCTCGTCATCTTTAGGTCGACTTCTCCAGGATAAATACGAATGTAAAAAACTTCCTCAGCTTTGTCGTTTTGGGCTGTATCAAATACCGAAATCCCAATCTTATAAAGGCCAACCTGTGAAAAAATAGGCCGCTTAGCTCCGTCAAAAAAGTGTTTATTTAGGTTCCACTCATACTCAGGCGCTCCACTTGTATCGATCGCCACATTCGTGAAGGCCTCAACGTCTTCGGTTCCTGCTGGGCTGAGTCTTTCAATTTTTAAGTTCGTAATCTTTTGTCCCTCTGGGTCAGTCCCAACAACAATTTCTTCACGCGCATTAATTTGGGTAGCGATTGTTTTAACGTCTTTTTTTATTTGATCGAGTTCCTTTCCACAGTTACTCTCATCGATTTTAAGGGTTCGATGCTCGTCATTTAGTGTTTTTCTAAGCGCCAATTGTAGCTCTCTATCCTCATCAAAAACTTCTGTATTTGGCTTAAAGTGAGTATTATATGACTTCAGTGCCTCAGATAAAATCATTCCAGAATAGGCATAACCAAGACTCGCTGCTGGATAATCAACATCCCCTTTAAGACTCAAAAAATCAGCTTCAAGCTGATCTCTGCTTACGATAAGGTCATTTACTTTTGTTATTTCTTCGCTGGTGATTGTTTCCGCGTCAGCTGTAGAAAGTATTGATGCGACCGCTGTCTCAAGTGCGGTATGACCATCTAACCGTGACTTCAGAGCCTGTTGGGCTAATTTGTGACTTTCAAAAGAGTCCAAAAGCACTTCGAAATTCTCTAAATCATTCGCGAGTGGATTTTCTAAACCAATATTGATTAAGTCTAATTTTTCACTGACCGAAGCACTCGCCGAAGCAAGTGACTTTACCGTCGCTACGTTGGCTTGAAGGTTCGTCGTTTCCGCCTTTATTTGGCTCAAGAGAGTGAACCAATTACTCGTTTGTGGGCTCTTAATTACCTCCGTATCGGCAATCCAAAAGTCATAATTCTCTATCCCTTTTTGATAACTAGCTTCTGGCATTGATTTTGCCCCTTCAGCGGGAATATTGTTTATATTTCCAATTAAATTACTCAATTTGTTGAGATAATTTTCCTGTAATTGTTCCAAGTCATAATAGTCATAATCACCTAGAGCCGCTCTCCAGGCTACGGCTTCTGAAAGGTCATCAAATTTTGAATCATTTACTCGGCTCCTCACCACGGTCGCGCGACTCGGATTTCCTGGTTTTTTAAGTGCGATTTGATTTCCCTGCGTCTTTATTATGGCTTTATTTGCACTCGTTGCTTCTGTGTTTATTTGATTAATTGTAGATCTCCAAAGTGCCGAATTATAACTCGCAGACAGAGATTGAAAAAGGCTCTGGTGATAATCGCCACGATTGAGTAATACTTCCTCTTTTATAGCCTGGCACTGATACACTTTGTTCGCTTGATTTAAAATAAGCCCAGCCTGCTGAAGTTCTAAATTTTTGAGGACTGGATCGGCCACACCTGAAGGCTTAAAATTTATACCAGATGAACCCGATAGAGCCGTGACTGGATCGTCTAAGACAAGATTAAGCATTAAGGCTCCATCATGAGCGCGGAAAGTGTGTGGATTGGCTATATTCTGCCTTAGGTCTTCCGCTGGTAGACTCAACGAAGTCGCCTCAAGCTGAGTGTTTAAGGTAGTCGGAATTGCGGTAGATCCTGGAGGAGGTGGCCCCACACTTACTCGTGGTGTGGAAGGGATAACAATTAACGGCCCATTCGTATCAATCTTAGCAATAGGTGTTACACAACTGCTCGTGTTTCCAACGTTATCTACCAGAGTAAAGTTTCCAGAAGTCCCATGCTGATTTATCTCTACTCGGCTTGAGTTTATTGGGTCACAACCTGCACCCGCGTCTGAAGTCGTCCCTTCTTTTGTAATTTGATCCACGCAAAGCGGGGGCACTCCAGCATCAAATTCAATATTTGTAGCACTATTAGCCCACTCACCATTAAGTCCTACTGGCCATAATAATGGCTGACTAATATTGGGACATTTCGGTGGAGTTAAGTCGTGACGAATAATGGTGGTCCGAGATAGGTTTGAACCAATAGGCCGCTCTACTTCTGCTCGAAATCCCCACACCCCTTCTGGCTTGGCTCCCGAAGCATTTACGGGTGGAACAACGATTCGGACTTGATTCCATGTACTTTGATTTTGCCGCTTAGAAAGCGTATTCCCCGGCGGACCTCCTACGCTTCCCGCTTTTACGTTTTTTGAAGTTCCCGAAACTCCATCCATACTCCCATTTAGTTGAAACTCTGTTACCGCTAATGCGAATCCAGAAAAAGTGTGGCTAGAAAGTAAGCAAAACAGTGCCACGATTGCCTTAAGCTTTAACGGTGATTTTTTTATTTTTTTTTGCATCCAAGTTCGGTTTTTTATGACTTACGGGTTTTTCTAAAAAGATGAATCCCGACCAGTAGAATTAGTAACCCCAGCAAGAACAGTCCAAACGCTGCGAGGCCAATATTACTTTTTTGCGCTTTTTGAAGCTGGATTGAAGGCACTGGTTTGGGGCTTGTGACAACTGGTTTTCCCACCTCAGCGTCCGTGCCTTCTATTAAAACCTCAACGGACTCCTCCGCTGATTCTTGTATAATTTCTTCAAAAAATTCCACATCGTTTAGAGCATCAAAATTTTCTAATTTTCCTTCAAAATCTTCGTTTAAACCCTCAAGAGCTTCTTCATATTCCTCATCACTAATACGTTTATTTTCTTTTTTGACCTTCAGACTTAGTAGATCTTTCTGTTGCGCTCTGTAGACAGGCTCTAGATCCTGAAGTTGCTGAAGTTGACGATCGTACTCACGTTCTACTTCCTGATTTTTTAGTTGTTTTGCGACTTCATCCGAAGGAGAGTCTGACTTCATAGACTCAATTTTCCCTAGTTTTTCAGTCTTTTCTTTATCCATCTCTTCAATCAGAGACTCGAGTGGATTGTTTTCATAAAGTTTCACTAAACGTTTATCTGGGGTGAGTAATAAGTCCCCAAAACCAATATCTAGATATTGTAAATTCTCTGCCACCACATTAGCGCCACCTCCCGCTGACTCAATAATATGCGCTATGTTTTCTATCGTCTCAGCTCTCGAGATTGGCGAGTTAATAATCGATCTATGCAGATCTCCCTGGTTTTCTTCTGGCGTAGAAGCGACATTTGACCGAAAGCTCGGACTCAAAAGCGCATTCATCAGGGTTTGCAAACCCTGATCCGGAATATTTAGGACCTCGTCCAGCAACTCAAATGGAACTCCTTCGTAAACCGAAAGGCCACTATAACTGTCATTATCCCGCGTTTCACCTGGCTCAATGAGTGAAGCCTGCAAGCTTCCTGACAGCCAATCCGATGTATCAGCTGAAGCCATCAGCTTCCCTGAAGCAATTCCAAGTGAGGTTTCTTTTTTAAGTCGACTCAAAAATTCTAAAGTTGCCTCCATTATATCTTTGTTCGCATTTCGAGCTTTAGTCATAACTTCTGCCTGAAGCGGAAGGGTAACATATTCATTCATATACGTACTCCCATTGTCATAAGCCACTGTTAACGCTTTATACTGAAGCAGTGGCGTTTTGTAATTGTAGTTTCCTGGATTGGCTGGATCTGGCTCCTTTGCTACAATACGAGCATTGATGTTTCCGACCTGAAAACGATGTCCTTTGTGCTCTCTAGGGTTTACTAAAAACCTAGAATTTAAAAGTGTATCGCCTCCATAGAGGGATCTATTAATGACTTGCTGATTCACTGGATCTGTAATATCCGCATTTGAAAGAAAAAATCCATTGCTCGTCTCGGGTAAAATCCGAACCAAACCACAACTCAAAAACTCTCCGGTCTTAAGATGATGTGTATAAAGCAGCTGATCTCGCATGTCACTATAAGGCTCCCCGCTTGGATAATCGTCACCAGTACCATAGGTACCCGAATCTGAAGACTGAAATGGGAAATCTAACTCGTCTACCTGATTTCCAAAAGTTAAGATTCGAGAGTCTAAGTAGTATCCAGTAAATTTTTCAGGTACTGGGTCTGAATCAACATTCCCAATGTTGATCTGCTTGCCGCCAGTAATTTGCACTTTCCCTACATTATTTCTATTAGCTTTATAAACTTTGTTAGCGTCTGCCTCTATCTGAGCTTTTTTGAGTTTTTTAATTTTATTGGGCTCTGCCGGAAACAAATATAAATTACTCGGCTTCGGAACCGGTAGTGCCGAGAGTGCCAGAAAGTCAGCGTGATTTTTAACCGCAAACTCACCAGACTCAGCTGGACCACTTTTTTTTGTGAGCTTTTCAAAGTTAATAGAAGCGAAATCTGCTGGAAGCGCAAAACTTGTCTGCCCAAGTAAAACCTCAAAACAAGCTTGTTCTGGGGTTGGTGGTACAACCGGTGGAGGAGTCTGTGCCTGTGTTATTGAAATTGGAAGAGCGATTAAGCACAAGAGAAACGAAGCCAGTATGTTTTTAGTGTTTTTCATGAACGTTTAAACCTAGTAAAAATAAATTGCAGACTAGTGCTCCCCCCCGCCGCCACCTGATGGCTGTATATTTTGCACAAAAGGAGGCACCGAAGAAGTAACACTAAGCGTTGGAGCGTTATAAGCCGATGACCAACTCACCCCGCCTACATCTTTACCATTATTGGTGATATTGAGTGACTGTGCACTCGCCACTGGCCAGACCTGGGCAATAGACGTCCGACAGACTAAGTCCCCTCGGCAGTCGTAAAGCGAAACTGCCGCGTAAAACAATGAGAAAGAAGCCAGGAGGCAAAAACTGGCAATAAGGTAGTTGAACTTTGATTTCATTTTTCTGAAAAGTTAAGATGTATTAGTTTTGAAAGATTATCTAATCATGAAGGCCCCCCATATAGTCAGACAACTTATTCAGACTTTATCAATTGGTAGCTTACTACTCTGGGGATCGTTGAACAATATTATTGATCTAGACCTGATTTCAATTTGTTTTATTCTAATTTTTAATGTCTTCTTAGACTTTGTGCTTTTGCGCTGCTTAAACAAAGAAACCAAATTCCCCTTTTCCGCCATCAATACC
>CALIGR010000104.1 GCA_938021445.1 uncultured Candidatus Altimarinota bacterium | reverse complement strand
AGAATTTCAGACTCGTAAATCTATATGGCGTTTTCTGTTCATACCTTTGAAACCAACCCACACGGCAATCTCGGATTCGCTTTTCACGAGCGTTTAGAAGAGGGCCGTGAAGTGTATTTTTTAGCTAAGTTTGCTGAAGGTACCAATGAGCCAGCACAAATCGCCGAAGCGGTGTTTGGCGCCGTTGTGGATGGATTTAAAAGTGGCAGACTAGCTCAAATGTACGATCGATTTGAAATGGCGCTTAAGTCAGCCAATTCAACCTACCAAGGTTTTCAAATCCCTCTGGAGAACACTCCTGAAATTGTAGTAGCGCTTTTTGACTTCAATGATCTATACCTCTCCCAAGCCGGAAAATCCGAAGCTTACCTCGTACGAGATAGGCAGGTCAGCCAGATTACTGAGTCGATAGAGCAAAATCAAGACCTCTTTACCAATATCCTCAGTGGCTCTATTGCCGTAAATGATGTCGTCATCTTTACCTCTGACCGATTGCTACGGTTTATGACTGCAAACGAGTTAAGTCAAACCATGAGCAATCCTGACTTTGACCAAAGTGTCGGACAGCTAAAACAGCAGATAGTAGAAAAGTCTGAAGCTGATATGGTCGTCACCATTATTGGAGTCGGAAAACCAAAACCATCTATGGCTACAGGGTTTGTCTCAAAAATGGTCAACACCTCAAGTAAAATAGCCGGTTCCTTTAAAAATGATTCAAAAGCCAAACTGGAACCTGCCCCTGTTGATACATACGAAGATCAACAAGCAAAGCTTCCCATAGAAACACCAACCACTGAAACGCAAAACTATCAGTCATCGATTGAGCCGGTTCAAGATTCAACCTATACCGCCAATAATCAAAACACTAATACCACGGCCATCCCGGCCGAAGGAACCAAGCAAAAATTCAAGATTCCTAAAATCCCTAAGTTCAAACTTCCAAAAAATTTCTTACTCCTTCTCGGGGCGGGATTACTGACGCTGCTTATCATTCTAGGGGTTCAGTCTTTGGGTGGAGAATCTGAAGAAGAACTTAGACTGAGAGAACAGCTTGAACTCTCAAAAGAAGCCATCAACCAAGCTAAAAGTGCAGTTTATCAAGGGGACAAAGAAACGGCTAAGACCCATATCGAAAAAGCACAGGAACACATTGAAGAAGTTTTCAAATCTAAATCAGAACTCTATCGAAAAGAAGCCAGCGTGAGCCTCGCTGAAATCACCAAGACCCTCCAGGCTCTTGAAAATGCAAAACCCGTGACCCCTCTAGAGCTCGCACTGCTCAATGGAACCAATGAAAATGTTGATGCCGTTGGACTCGACAAACTTGGGAGCAATCTTCTGGTTTATACGCCTAAAACGGTCATTAAAGCCGTTCGGAACATTGTCGATCAAGCGGTCCCGATCAATGACAACAATGGTGGCGCCGAAAGTATTGTCGCCGCTAATACAAACCCAGACCAAAAGAACTTTATCATGCTCACCGATAGCCCTCGTATCTTAGAATACCAAGAAGGCAGCATCACGAGTATGCAAACGCAGGATGAATCTTGGGAAAACGGAATCGATCTCAAAACCTATGGAGCTCGATTTGTTTACATCTTAGATCCAACCGATAACCAGATTTGGAAGTACACACGAAATAGTTCTAACTACTCAGGAAAAACAGCCTATAACACCGGTGGTGACCTATCCAATGCGGTCAGTTTTGCTATCGATGGTTACATCTATGTCCTTGCTGATGATGGAGCTATTCAAAAATTTGACCGAGGAAGCGTCGCCAACTTTGAATTTAGAAACCTGCCTTCCGAGCCTTTTACTGGAGCCAATCTTCGAATCTATACCGAACGAGGCATGAACTGGCTTTATATCCTTGATCCAGACAGAGAGCGAGTACTTGTCTTTGAAAAAGGAGCCAGCACAGCTACTTACAAAAAACAAGTCTACTACAACCTAGAAGGGGTTCGAGACTTTGTCGTCGACGGTCAAAAAATCAGTCTCCTTACGCAGACTAAAATCTACGAGTTTAACCTGTAGTACTAAAAAATGCTCTACCAAGGAACCCTTAAACTCCTCGAAACTAAAACAGTCGCACGAGAGACTATTTCACTTAAATTTAGAGTATCTAGTTTAAGTGATTTAAAAAATGTAGCAGCGAATGTTTCTGATTGGGATTTTGCCCCAGGCCAATTTGTCTCTCTCGAATGTGGTGAAAAAATCTGGCGGGCTTATTCGATTGCCTCTGTCCCGGACACCAAGAACCAAACACTCGAGCTAGTTGTCAGAGTGGTCCCAAACGGTAAGGGGTCTAATTTTTTAAATGAACTAAAGCCTAACGACCCAGTAAACTTCAAAGGCCCTTTTGGGCACTTCCAACTTTCAGAAAACAAGGAGCGCACTCTTATTTTTTGCGGTACCGGAACTGGCATTGCACCGCTAAGATCAATGATCCTAGCCGAAGCACAATCTCAAAACCCAAGAGCCATGATCGTGCTCTACGGCGGACGAGACACGGGAGATATAGCCTATCTAGATGAAATAGAATCCTGGTCAAAAAACCTAACCATACATCTAGGACTCTCCAGAGACCCAGAAGCCAACAACTTTAAACCCTATGCTCAAAACACACGCATAACTCAGTTTTTAGAAGATAAAGTTTATCCCCAAAATAGTGAGTTTTATATCTGTGGAAATGGTGACATGGTCAAGTCTGTGCAGGAAACGTTAGAATCACAAAGCATTGGAAAAGAAAAGATATTCATGGAGCGATTCAATTAAGTTGTTCTCTTTTTTTATACAAAAAAATTTGACGAATCAAAAATTGGCTCTACCATCATAAAGCAAATGCAAAAAAATTACTTTAGCTTCTTTTATTTCTGGACTAACCTTTAGGGTTGGAGAAATACTTGTAAAACAAAAGTAAAAATTTCTACCGACCCGAAGAACCGAGGTCGTTTTTTTTTGTAAA
>CALIGR010000103.1 GCA_938021445.1 uncultured Candidatus Altimarinota bacterium | reverse complement strand
CATCTTTCTCAGCTTC
Source organism: uncultured Candidatus Altimarinota bacterium (assembly GCA_938021445.1). Classification (GTDB taxonomy): domain Bacteria; phylum Patescibacteriota; class Gracilibacteria; order UBA4473; family UBA4473; genus CALIGR01. Next base: position 3,440 of record CALIGR010000103.1, on the reverse strand, counting down.
AGATGCAGGCTGGGATTGTGGGGATTAATACCATTCGTGTCTATAGCCCTACCAAACAAATATTAGACCAAGATCCAGACTGTATTTTTATCAAGAAGTGGATTCCAGAATTAAAAAATTTCACGGTCGCTGAAATCGTCAACTATGAAAAAATAAAGCTTGGTACATACCCAACGCCTGTGGTTGATTTTAAGCAAAACATAAAGCAGATGAAGGCTCAAATTTTTGAGATTCGTAAAAGTAATTTTGGGAAAGCTCAAAGCCAGAAAGTTTTAGCCAAACATGGTTCCCGTAAAAAGACGCCTCAAGCTAAAAAGAAAAAGATAACTGATCAAAAAAGGCTTTTTGAAGTTTAACTAAACTCTAGAGTTCTCAGTAAAGCTTACAGTTATCCATTAGATATTTTTCAGCGGTATCAACTTCTTCCTGCGCTCCAATAAGTATAGGGCTGGTGGCATCAATGCTTTTTACCTGAAGATCTAAAATATCACGACCGCACATATCTCGAGCTTTCCCGCCTGCTTGCTCAACAAGAAACGCAAAAGGATTACATTCATACAGGAGTCTGAGTTTGCTCCCTGGATACGCAAATACTCCACCGCCTCTTTTTAGGAGTCCATTTATATCCGCGGCCATACTCCCGGAATAACGAAGCGAAAACTGTTCTTTTTCCCAGTGTAAAATGAGATCTGGAAAACCTTTGATATCACAAGATTTTTGAAGACTCCCAATCGAACAGACTTTATGACCATGGTGCAGTTTTAGGTCTGACTGCTCTAGAACAAATTTCTTTTCGACTTCATCATAAGCAAATAAATGCACCCCATCCCCCACTGAATATACGAGCAAAATCCGAGGCCCGTACAGTGTGTACATCGCCGCGACTTGGTCTCGCCCTGTACAGCTCAAAAAATCACTCGGCCCTTCATATATCCCAAGCGAAGTCCCAACCGCTAGACCGGCTCCCGCAATGGAAGAACCATCTATCGGATCAAAAGCGACCAACAGCTTTGCGTTGGGTGATGACACAAAACAAAGATCAGTTTCTCGTTCTTCTGAAACAAAACAGTGAACTTCATCACAAGCCTCTAGCGCGTCTTTTAAGATCTCGTCAGCAATTAGATCATGACTTAATTGTGCCTCCCCTGAAGTATTATGAGAGTTCCCATACTCGATTTTCTGCTGCTTAAGCGCTTGATAGATTTCAACGCCCGCGGCCGCTGAGGCTAAAATCGTTTTCTGCACTGAATTCGAAGCAGAAGATTCACCCAAGTGTTTGGTCAAAGTGGTCATATTTATGATTGGGCTAAAATTTCTCGAGTCAGAACCTTCCCCCTTTCAACGCCTGGCTGGTTAAAAGCATCAATCTCAAAAAACTCACCCAAGAAAGCTGTCGCGCCTTCAAACAGCATAAAGAGTTGTCCAAGATAATACGGTGTAAGTTCTGGAATCGTAATCGTTATGTTTGGGCGATCGTTTTCCGTCAGCGCGTCAGCCGTCGCTTGTTGCTCGGCGTGCAGTAAATCTTTAAAGCTTTTGCCTGACATGAAATTCGTTTTTTCATGATCAATTAAGACTGGAATTTCTAGATCCTGGCTAAACGTTTCAACCTTGATGAAAACTATCAATTTATCATTAGGTCCTTCGGCAAAAAGCTGTACTTGAGAATGCTGATCCGTGACTCCCAAAGAAGGAATCGGCGTAATCCCCACACTCGTACCATCGGGTTTAAATTTCCCCGTGGATTCAGCAATGAGCTGCACACACCAAGCGCCAAACTGTCGAAGCTTCGTGTGATACGGCATGATGATGTTTTGAGACTTGCCTTTCTCACTCGCTCCGATCTGCACGACGCTTAACTGAAATGGAATATTTTGATCAAAATTTGTATTCAAGAAAGAGTCTCGCATATCCTGCATCCCTTTTATTAGTTCTTTTATATCTACTCCAATTAATGCTGCAGGGAGTAACCCCACCGGTGTCTGCACGCTAAATCGCCCGCCTACATTTGAGGCAATGGGGAATGTCCGAATCCCCTCTTTTTTAGATACTTCTAGTAGTAAGCTTTTTTCAGGATCGGTCACAAAGACAAAATGATCGGCTGGGTCCAGTCCGGCTTTATCCACTTCATTTCTAAAAAACATGTACTGGGCCAACGTTTCTGGCGTCCCTCCAGATTTACTCACAACGAGAAAAAGAGTTGAGCTGAGATTGAAATGCGCCAGAGCTTCTCCTAAAAAATCCGGATCAATGTTTTCTAGCACATGAAGTTTGGGGCTTGAATCTTCAAGGCTCGACGTAAAGGCATCCCGTAGCGTAATCGGCCCGAGCGCCGAACCGCCAATTCCGCAGATCGCAATGTCGGTATATTGACCTTTCACGCTTTCAGCAAACGCAACCACCTCATCAATCATTGCTTGATCATCGATCACCTCATAAAAACCCTGACCTCTTTGTTTTATCTTTGTGAGTAATGACTCAATATTTTTTTCAGAGTTTCTAAACTCAGTTTCTGCCAGGCCATGAGCGGATGAGAGATTAAAACAATTTTGAAGATCGAGTTGAAGCATGTATTAAAAATTAAAGGTTAGATCTATTTTACCCTAAAGATACAGACAAACGAAAGTCTTTGTGGTTGCCTAGACGACAATATCAAGCATTAGGTCAAAAGCCGCCATAAATCCCCCACTCTGACTATTTTTCGGGACTTTCCTTTCCAGTAAACCACGCTCACCTCTTGGTCTTTTTGGAAATATTTTAAGACCTCTCCTATCATCTTTTTTTTGTCCGTTACTAAAACCAGCTTTTTACAATAGTCTTTTAACCTTAGTTTTTTTGGTCCCCTTTCTAAATCTGTAACTAGCTTATTAAAGTTTAGAACCAACATTGGTTTTTTGGATTCATCTAGTAAGACAAACTGATCTTGTGATCTAGATAATAGTTTTTGAACTAATTTATCTTCTAGATTTATTTTTTTAGAAAGATCGCTTTTTGAGATTTTTTGTATTTGTTCAGACTTCAGCACCGTCCCCGTTTCTGCAACCGGCGTATCATCGAGTCTCAAAAACGCCATGGCCCCTTTTCCTTCTTCCGGAGAAATATCACCATGATAAGACGTGTCCATGTGCGCTTGTATAAACGCGACTAGATCCGCTTCTTCATAAAAGTCGGGTCTGATTGGACCTAGAAACTTATTGAGGCAATAGGCTGTTGGCTTTGCAATCGGGTAGAGTAAAAACTGGTAAAACCGTATCACCGGAGCGAACATCGCGCCAAACTTGAGCGCGGAACGACTGAATGTCGCCTGCGGCATGATCTCCCCCACGAGTGTCAGTACAATCGTACTAAAGAGAAAACTGGCGACGCCGGTAAGTACCGAGCTCGTGAGCAAGGTCAGTAAAACATTGTAAGCGACATTTCCCCATAAGATCGTCGCGAGC
>CALIGR010000102.1 GCA_938021445.1 uncultured Candidatus Altimarinota bacterium | reverse complement strand
CCTTGTCCGTTTTTCATCATAACCGTGTTTTCGAGCTTGTGCCCGAGATCACGAACGATCATATCTCTATGGCCATGTCGCATATAGACTTCCCCATGAATCGGCGCGAAGTGCTTAGGATTAAGCAGGGCACACATTAGTTTACATTCTTCGGCATTTCCATGACCAGAAACGTGAGTGTTCATGTCTTTGTGGTCGAGGACATTGCAGCCAAGTTCGGCTAGGTTATTGAGCACTGAAACGACAGCCGTTTCATTGCCGGGGATCGGCGATGAAGCAAAGATAACCGTATCTTTATTACTGAGTTTTACTTTTGGGTGAAGGCCAGCCGCCATACGAGTGAGAGCGGCGAGTGTTTCGCCTTGAGATCCCGTTGAAAGGATCAGTACTTTTTTGGGATCGAGCTTGTCGGCTGCGGGACTCATTATTTTGAGCGTGCTTTCTTTGCACTTTAGGTAGTTTAGTTTTCTGGCAACGGCGATATTTCGCTCCATAGACCGTCCAGAGAGGAAGACGGTTCTTCCGGCGGCTTCGGCGGCTTCAACGGCTTTAGCGACTCGTCCAATATTTGAAGCGAAAGTAGCCATAACAATTCGTCCTGGGGTTTTTCGTATCACTTCACCAATGTCTTGGGCAATGACTCGCTCTGAAACGGTGTGTCCTGTTTTTAGCGAGTTGGTTGAATCAGACATAGCGAGTAAGACTCCTTTTTTTCCAATCTCGGCAATCCGAGCTAGGTCCGCTGGTTGGTCGTCTGCTGGATTGTGGTCAAATTTGAAGTCAGAGGTGTGAACTAAGCTTCCGTAAGGAGTGTTTACTACAATTCCAACTCCATCTGGAATCGAGTGGTTTACGTGGAAAAACTCAACTTCAAATTTTCCAAGTCTTAGTTTTGACTTAGGCGTGATTTCGTTGAGCTTAAACTTCTTGGTCTCCGCGTATTCTTCTGACGTAAGGATGAGTAGTTCTTTGGTCAGCCTTGTGGCGTAAACCGGTGGGAATCCAAGTTTTGGTAAAATATAAGGAGCGCCTCCTATATGATCTAGATGACCATGCGTGTAGATAACGCCTCTGATTTTATGCTTGTTTTTTTCTAGATAGCTCGTGTCAGGGATCAGAGCATCGACTCCCATGTGCTCAGCGGAAGGGAATACGAGGCCGGTGTCGATAATGATGATGTCATCCTCCCATTCCATAAACATCATATTCATTCCAACTTGTTCAAGTCCGCCAATAGGGACGACTTTAATCTCAGCCTTCGTGTTGTTTTTGATGTAATTTGTTGGGTGAAACTTTTCTCGTTTTTCCACCGTTGGACGATCAAATGTTGGATCGTTTTTGGTTCGCTGACTCGCGATTTTATCAAAGCGAGTCATTCGGCCTCCAGACCTGCCTCCAGACCGAGGTGGTCTTTTGTCCGTTCGATTTGATGGGGCGGGTCTTTTCGTGGCTGGTCTCGGTTTTCGAGTTTCAGCGCTTGGTGTTGTTGTTTCTGTTTTTGGCGCGTCGGCGCTTGCGGGTTTTGTGTCTGGCGCGGGGGTGCTTTTCTTTCCAAAAAGTCCTTCCTTACTCAGCCAACTTCCTAGTTTGTCTTCTGACATAATAAAAGTGTGTTTAAATACTAACAAAGAAACACAAAAGAGTTTTATTTCTTATTTTTTGATTAATTCAAGGATACACGGGTATCTTTGGCAGCTGTGTTTTGCTGCAGATTTCTCTAATGTGTTATTTCAAAGATCGTTTTTTTGGTGAGAGTTCTTTAGTCTCCCGAGTTAAGTTTTGGCGCTGTCTGTCACGATTGTTGCGCTTTAAAAAAGATCTGGTGGAGTCTAGCGTAAAAGTCTGGAAAAGTCAATTGCTAGAGTTTGCCGGCGGTATCTAATGCTTTTAATTCGCTAAATCCTCCGATAAATTTATCATCCAAAAAAATCATAGGAACCGTGCTGTATCCGCCTACAGAGTCAGATATCTTGGCTCGGAGCTTTGGATCAGTCGAAACATCGAAATCTTCAAATTTTATATTCTTCTGAGTGAGTACTTCTTTTGCTTTTATGCAAAAAGGACAGGTTGGTTTGGTGTAAAGTTTAGCTTTCATGTTAGGTGTAGTTTGTTTTTTAAAAATTTACGGAGCTCGGATCTTGATTTTAAACGTACTAGTTTTTGAGGATCTTTGAATTTTTTTAGAGCTGATTCGATTTCTGGTCTTTCTCGTCTAAACCACATCGTTTTTAGATACTCGATATCGACTTTGTCAGTACAGCCCTGCGGCATTTCAGGTCTTTGTTTTTTCCAGATTCTCGATAAACCTCCAATGAGAGACCTATAGCCTGAGTAGTCTAGATAAATAATGAGATCGGCTTTATGAAAGCGTTCTTGCGAAAGTGGCTCAACATACCCCTCAATGATCCAATCTTCTTTTTTTAGGATAAGTGAAAGTTGCTGAGAAACGGCAGCTTCTGACTGTTCGGACCAATCTGGCCCCCACCAAATTTGATCTATATGGATCAGTGGGAGGTTGAGGTTTTTGTGCAAAAAGCGCGCCAGAGTTGATTTCCCCGTCGCGCTAATGCCTATGATGCAGATTCGGTTTAGGCTCATCTAGATCAGTCCAGCCAATTCAACAAGTCGGTTTGAGTAACCCCATTCATTGTCGTACCAAGAAAGAATTTTAACCATATCATCCATGACGTAGGTAGATTCTTCATCAAAAATTGAAGATCTTGGATCTTCTTTGAAATCCATCGAGACTAAAGGCTGACTATTGTAACCAAGAATATGTGGGTTTTTTTCAGAAGCCGCTTTTACAGCCGCGTTTACTTCTTCAACCGTAGCTTCCTTTTTTACTTTAACGGTTAGGTCTACGAGTGAAACGGTTGGAGTTGGCACTCGTACAGCCATTCCAGTCATTTTTCCTTTTAGTTGCGGAAGCACAAGGGCGACGGCTTTAGCCGCACCAGTGCTTGTTGGTACCATATTTAAGGCAGCGGCTCGGCCTCGACGTAAATCTTTTCCACCCAAGTCCAGTACTGGCTGACTCGTTGTGTAAGAATGAATGGTTGTCATAAGGCCGGCTTCGATTCCAAAACTGTCATCTAAAACCTTAGCGATTGGAGCGAGACAGTTGGTCGTACAAGAGGCATTTGAAACTAAGACTTCATCACCGGTGATCTGGTCTTCATTTGCGCCGATAACAAATGTGGCGAATCCATCACCTTTTCCAGGACAAGAAAGGACTACTTTTTTAGCGCCTTGAGTGATGTGCTGCATAGAGCCTTCTTCGGTTTTGAA
>CALIGR010000101.1 GCA_938021445.1 uncultured Candidatus Altimarinota bacterium | reverse complement strand
CTTTTTTCCACTCGAAAAAAGAGCCCCGAAAGATCTCTAGAAATTTAAATCTTATTGCACTATAGTAGTCTTAATGAAATCAATCGCTCAACTCCTCGTCCAACATGACATCGTAAAAACTAACTTCACCGAGCCCTTTGTCTGGACCTCTGGAATTAAGTCTCCGATCTATTGTGACTGCCGAGAACTAATAAGTATCCCAGACGCACGAGAGGTCGTCATAAACGCGTGGTTTGAATTAATTGAAGCCAAGGGCCTTTCTTACGACATCATGGCCGGAACGGCTACGGCTGGAATCCCGTGGGCCGCCTTCATGGCCGACCGCGTCAAAAAGCCAATGCTCTATGTCCGCTCTAAACCAAAAGGACATGGGGCTGGAAAAATGGTGGAAGGTGGTGGTGAGATGAATAAGAACATCCTCATTATCGAAGACGCTTTTTCTACTGCTGGCTCTTCTATTAAGTCTGCGGAAGCACTCCGAAATGAACTTAAAGCTACCGTTACTGATATCTTAGGTATCTTCAGTTGGGACACGCCACTCGCGCGAGACAATGCCGCACAAGCTCAAGTAACCCTACATCCACTCACAGTCTTCAGTGAGATCATCGAGGCTCTACATGAAGCTGGAAAAATTGATGGGACTCAGCAAGCCAGCCTCGAGCGGTTCCGGTCTAGCCCTGCTGATTGGTCAGCTTAAGACTTTTTTGTATTCTTCTTCGCTGTTTTTTTAGTGTTTTTCTTCACGGCTACTTTTTTCACCGCTGTCTTTTTTACTATTTTTTTAGAGACTGGCTTTTTAGCCACTGATTTCTTAACAACCGCGCTTTTAGCCGTCGCTTTTTTAGCTATTAGCTTTTTAGATTTAGTTACTTTCTTTTTTACGGCCGCTGATTTTGTAGCGGCTGTGATTACTCCTGCATTTTTTACTGATTTTTTCAACTTGTGATCTTCATCATCGTCATCTTCTTTTCTTCTCCCCAACACCCACCACATAACAAAGAGTGCTAGCAGCAAGAATGGGAGTAAAGGATTAATCGCCCAGACCTTGGTAATGTAGATGATAATATTCCCCTGAGTGTCTTCTGCCGTAGCTCTTACATCCAAACTTTTAAATGGGTAGTACCAAGGCAGTTTGTAGCTCGCATTTCCATTTTCAAGCGTCCACTTGATGTTTCCGTCTCGGGTTAGGGTTTCTGAAGGAAATTTGTAATCATACCCAATATGATATTTAGGAATGAGATTAAATATTTCCTGATTTGAAGGGCCTTGTCTCTGTCCTAATGCCATCAATGTTGGCTGCGCGCCTTTTTTTACAATCTTTTCAAAATCAAGTCCCCTAAAAGCGAGCCGTGGCTGAGAATCAACGTAGCCCTCTACTTCATCAGAAACGGACGTTACCTGAGAAGTGATCGTCTGCGTGAGTGTTTTTGGCGCCTTGTTTTCGAGCTGAAAAGAAGTCGTACTAATGGGACGTTTGGCCGCTAATTCATCAACTACCGGATTGGTCTTTTCTTCAAACTCAATGAGGTCATTTCTCCCATCATTGTCCGTATCCCAATTGGTCGGATCGGTTCCAATAGCGACTTCAAATTGATCATCTAATCCATCACCATCTGTGTCAGCTTTTGTTGGATCAGAACCAATATCCACCTCGTCTCCGTCATTGAGCCCATCATTATCTGTATCTGGATTAAGCGGGTCAGTCCCAAAGTCTTTCTCATCTCGGTCTGAAAGTCCATCATCATCATCGTCTGGATCTGTGTTATCCCCCGAGCCAGTTCCATCTGAATTTACATAGTTGTATGGATCTAACGGAGCTTCATCCGTCTTATCCCACACACCATCACTATCGGTATCTCGATCAGTTGGATCCGTTCCAAGCTTTATCTCATCCCCGTCAGTCACGCCATCTCTATCCGTGTCTGGATTAAACGGGTCGGTGTTGTAGATCGGTTCTTTGTGATCATAGAGGCCATCATTATCATCATCTGGGTCTAACTCGTCGGCAATTCCATCATTGTCGTTATCGGCTGTTTCTTCTGCTTTTAGGGGAAATTGATCTAGTGAATCGTTCACTCCATCCCCATCGGTATCCGCAAACAGTGGATTCGTCCCAAGCGCAATTTCGTCCACGTCTGATTTCCCATCTCCATCATCATCCAGATCTTCATTGTTTCCAATACCGTCACCATCTGTATCAACTGATTCATTGGGATCCGTTGGGAAAGCATCAACCCCGTCATTGACTCCATCACCATCCGTATCTGCTTTTTTCGGATCGGTTCCATTCGCTTCTTCATCCGCATCAGCGATTCCATCATTATCAAAATCTACATCCGCATTGTCCCCAACTCCATCGCCATCAGTATCTTTGGTCTCTGTTGGATCTAGTGGCATCTCATCATCTTTATCCCAAACACCATCGCCGTCTGTATCTCTTTTGAGTGGATCTGTTCCCAGTTTAGCTTCTTCTTCATCGGTTAATCCATCATTGTCATCATCACTGTCTAAGTTATTCCCCGTTCCATCTCCATCAGTATCAATCGTTTCAGAAGCGACTCTTGGTAAATCATCGTCTTCATCCAAAACCCCATCATTATCAGCATCCGCATCTGCAATATTTCCAATCCCATCACCGTCTGAGTCTAGTGTCTCTGAAGGATCAAGGGGCATTTGGTCTTCTTTATCTCTCACGCCATCTCCATCGGTATCTGGTAGCAGTGGGTTTGTTCCAATTTCAGCCTCTTCAAAATCAAAAAGACCATCATTATCATCATCACTATCTGCATTGTTTCCAACACCATCACCATCTGTATCCGCTGATTCTGCTGAGTTCAGAGGGAACTCATCGTTTAGGTCTGAGACTCCATCATTATCATCATCTGTGTCTTCATAGTCATAAAGCGAATCTCCATCTGAATCTATATCATTAATCAGCACCACCGTGGCTCGCTCTGACCAACTAAGCCCACTGTACCAAGAATTTTCAGTCACTAAGGCTTCTACGTTTTTCCGTCCTAAGTCTTGGAAAACCAAATCGAGCCAAATCAAATCTTCTCTATCTGGACGCACATACAGTGGCACATCTTTTTTTAAAACTACTTTTGTGTCTGCATCTCGGAAAGTAACCCACCCACGGAAGTCTTCGGTGCCATCGTTTGTACTTCGCAAGTAAATCCGAAAACTCGATTGCTTAGCGACAATCGGCGTATTTTGAACCTGATTCTTTTTATCCAGACTTCTCACTGACAAATCAGAGTAAACAGCTGCTAAGGATAACGAGCTTAAAGGAAGGGATAAAATAAGTGATAAAAGACCGAGACGGATAGTACTAGAACGATGAAACATCAACTATTGATTACAATTTGTGTTCTTTATATCAAGACCCCTCCAAAAAGACCAGATCAAAGGGGTTGATAAAATTTGTTAATTAGGCTCTTAATAAACAAGAATCTAAAAGATTAGACAACAAAATATTTTTTTCTAAGATTCCATAGCTATTTTTGAGTCCACGATTGGCGCCATGGCGGAGTGGCTACGCAGAGGCCTGCAAAGCCTTGTACTCCGGTTCGAATCCGGATGGCGCCTCCATTCTTCGTTTCAAAAAGTTGTGAATGCCCAGATGGTGGAATTGGTAGACACGCGGGACTTAAAATCCCGTGCCCTAATCCGGCGTGCGGGTTCGATTCCCGCTCTGGGCACCATGAAAATAAACTTAGGCCTTTAGGTCTCAGTTTATTTTTATATTGTTTCACAACGTGAAACTAATTGAACCCTGGGTTCGACCGTAAGCCTAAATCTCTGATTTAGGGCTTTAGGCTTCGTTCTCAATATCGTTGAGATAAGAAGATTCCCGCTCTCGGCACCATTAAGAACCAGT
>CALIGR010000100.1 GCA_938021445.1 uncultured Candidatus Altimarinota bacterium | reverse complement strand
CGAAGAGAAGTACACAGGAGCGACCATTCATCGAATCACCGCTCAGGTTGACGCGGGAGAATCAGTGGTACAAAGAAAAGTACTAGTCGAAACGGATGATGTTGTAGACTCTCTACGGATGAAAGTCCAAAAACAAGAAATCCTTGGATTCTGTGAAATTTTAGAAAAAAGGTAATCAGAAAAAATAACTGATACTTTTGACTTTCGATAAGCGGTTGAGTACAATTAAATCGTCCGGTAATCTGAAGTTTTGCTTAAGAAATTACCAACGAGTGTCAACATTAGATCTTGTGAATGCAAGATCTTTTTGTATTTTTTCTTTGGCTCTTGGTTTTCGGGGGTGTAGCTTAACGGTAGAGCAAGCGGACTTGACACTCGTTGGTTGCCAGTTCAAATCTGGTCGCCTCCACCAAGAGCTTTTAAATTTATGAATATTATTCTCATCGGTTACCGAGCTTCTGGTAAAACGACTTATGGTCGTGCACTCGCAAAAAAACTGGGTCTAAAATTTTTAGACTTAGACGAGTTACTTGAGTCAAAAATTAACCAGTCTATAAAAGAGCTAGTTTTTTTGAAGGGGATGGATGCATTTAGGAAGTTAGAGCAGGAAGCACTTGAGAGTCTATCTGATATAGAAAACACAGTTATAGCAACGGGTGGCGGTGTTATTTTAGAAGAAAAAAACTGTGAAAACCTTAAGAAACTGGGGAAAATTTTCTGGCTCAAACCACCAATTCAAGAGGTGATAGAGTATTTAAAACTAGATAAAACCAGACCTAGACTGGAAGCAGAAAAATCTCAAGAACAAGAAATTTTAGATACTTGGGAATTTAGACAACCGCTTTATGCATCACTGGCAGATGAGACAATAGAAGTGAGTATTTTAGCACCGGTTGAGGATGAGGTGGAAAAGATTCTGAAGTATCTAAATTATTTCAGCTGTAAGTAAATTCCAGGGCGAGTCAGCTCTCGGAGAGGTCGATAACGAACGCTCGTTGTTTTCCGATGAGCGTTTTTTAGATTTTGTAACGAGTTTCGGACTTTAAGTCCATCAACATTGTCGACGAGAAGTTCCCGTTCTTTTTTGGTCGCAAGAGGAAATGCCACAGGCTTAAGTTTGTTTTCCAAAATTCTGGCTTTACTCGGATATCGCATGAGCATTCTTTCGCGCGAATCAGCGATTCGGTTTTTCCGCTCAATGATAATATTAGGCGTTTCTCGCCTCAGTTTTTTAAGGCTTTGTTTTAGCGGTGTAAGTCGGGTTGCCAGACTTTTTCGATGTCTTTCGGCCGCTTCAATTTTTTGAGCTTTCCAGGTTTTTTCATAAAACTCTCGACTTTGATTGGGGACAAACTTCCGAAGATTTGATTGGTTTTCTAATTTCCCAATATTAAGTGAGCCGCCACCACCGCCTCCTTTTTTCCGGGTGTCATTAGTCACCATGAATTTTTGTGAACCATCTAAGGTCGTTTCATTTCCAGCATCATCCGTGATCGTGTAGGTCACGCTTACTTCGTCTTTAACGAGTCTTCCAGAAATAATTTGCATATCACCTTCCCAGTAGTCTTCCACTTTGGTCAAAATAACTTCAGTTGATCCTCCCTCAATCTTGGCTTTTACAGATTGAATATCATCTGGGAAAATATCAACTCTTATGCGAACCGTACCAGGAGCAATAACACTCCCATCTGAGCTCACGAGTCCTTTAGTGATACTAGAACTTTCTTTTATAAAACTGGCTTGAGAGACTTCGTTATCAATGCTGATCGTTCCCGTATTAAAAAAGTTTGTATTACCATACTGGTCCTTGATACTCAGAGGGAGGCTGTAGCTTGGATCATCAATAGTCCCCGGTAAAATACTGATGACATAAGTCTGCCCCAGTGCGTCTAGATCAACCATATTTTGGATAGGAAAGCCACTCAGCACCGAAAGGTCGATGCTAAAGGTATGAAAATCACAATTAGGAGAGTTTCTATTTGGGGCGGAAAAAACAATCGTGTCGTTTCCCTGATTGGAAAGATCCGCAATTTGGTTCCCATCTACGTCTTCAAGAAAAGCAAAAGTTCCACCACAAGAGGTATCAAAAGTAGGGACTTTATTGTCAATAAGTAATCCATTGGTGGCTAAGACGCTTTCATTACCGGCTTTATCGATAATGCTGAAATACTTAAATACGTTTTGATAATTGTAAGTTCCAGGTGTAATTATCACACTTTGTTGGCTGTTTATATTTTCAAAGTTTTTTCCGGCTCCACCAATATCGGTCATATCGATACTAAAACTATTAGCGGCCCCTCGAGTTTCTAAATTATCTACTGGTGGAGTGATAACGATCGTGTCTCCAATAGTTCCAGGTTCAGTTCCAGCCAAAAGACTTAGGATGTTGGTGTTGTAAACAGTCGGCCTGATATTGTCGACATTGAGAGAATCAGTCGAAAGTATAGTCGTGTTCCCGGCATTGTCTTCGTAAGTCACGGTGCTCACGAAAGTATCGGTGTCCACGTTTCCCTCGGTAATCGTGAAAGTCTTAGCAGTATCAATCAGCTCATCTATGAACGTCCCCGCGGAAGCAATAGCAGAAAAATCTGCCGTAAAAGTAATGTCATCTCCAGTACTTTCTGTGGGTAGGTTGAGTGCGACTTCGTCCCCAATGCCTAAAATCGTTTTGTCAGCTGGAAGCTCAAACCAGCTAAAGCCAGTCCCATCAGCAACAGGGGCTTCGTTATCAATACTAATACCTTTAGTGCTGAAACTCTTGCTGACATTTAATCCTGTGTAGTTAAGTGTGCTGGTAAAAGACTGACTGAGATTATCATCATCACCGGGAATAATAGTAAAACTAGTGGTCGTATCATGAGTGCTGGTTCCTTCGATATCGTTTAGATCAATTACGAAATCTCCACGAGTTGAAAAATTAAACGGCGCGAAGTCATAGTTTAGATTATCATTGATCTTAAAAGTATTGCCATCAGCACTTCCGGTAGATCCTGAAAAGTTACCGACAGAGGTATAATCAGTGGTATCTACTACAAAATCTTCACTCTGTAGGACTGGGGCAATTCCGTTATCTACTTCTAAATTTCTTAACTCAAAAAATTCGCCAGTGGTCCCAAAATTGTCTAAATAAATACCAATGTCACTTATCGTAATACTCGCATTGGAACTATTGGTAACCTCAACAGTAATCTGGCTGTCAGTAACCACAGGAGTCCCTAAAGTTAACCCATTTGTGGTGCTGAAGGTTGGACTCCCAGAAAACTTGAGATCCCCAGTAGGATTTCCGGAAGTATCAAAACTAATGGTAACACTTTCACCCGCCGTAAAGTCACTATCGATAATCGTCAGGTCTTGCAAAAGTCCGGTACTGCTACCATTGATATGGCTTTCATCAACCAATCCTTGCCCTCCCAGAACACTATCAATAGCCCCGACGTGAGATACAAAAATCCCCGCAGAAACAAAGACAAATAAAAACTTAGTAAAAAACCGTAAAAACATCCGATTATTATAGCACAGAAAACGTGGTTTATTGAATACTTAAATTTGCGTTTTAATTGAAAAGTTTTATTTTGCATTAAATGCGAGAAGTAAGAATATCTCAAAGCTTGGCCGAAACAAGAAACGCTAGGGATTACCAAAAAGGAGTAAATGGAGTCATAAAGCTAGCACTCACTCATGAATTATCAGCGCATAGAGAAATAGCCGATGAAAGTCATTTAGGCCAAATAGAAAGACATTTTAAAGATAACATCACGGCTCGGTTGTATGAGGATGTACTAGACGGAACACTGAAAGAAACAGAGATCGGTGACTTTGTAGTATTTATTTTTAATACGGTTTATTTAGCGGTTGTAGGAGGAGCGGATAGGGTCGAAGAATACCCGGGCATGTTTACTGAATTTATTAAAACCAAGTTGGAGGATGAAGAAGATGCCTCAAGTCGCTTAGCAGAACACGAGAGAGATCAAGCGGTTGAGTTGGCGCAGATGGAGACGTTTGTCACTACTCAATTTCGAAGTATTTTTGAGAGTTTTTTAGGTCGTATGAATCTGTCTACTCTGAGAGAAAAAAAAGTGGGCGAGGTCGCTCGAGAAGAGATAGTTACCCTGTCTGGTCAAAGCATCAGCTGGCAGCAGTTTTTACAAACGATTTTCACGATGGTAACCGGAAGAGCTGTGGTTGAATTAGAGGCGTATTATCAGTCGGCTTTCGAATGTGCGAAGTTCTGGTATTTGACCGGGGAGCGGCCACGGGCTGACTTTTTTGACACATTAGCTGAACCTCAAAACCAGTTAGTAGCGGTTAAGGCCTTGGGTAACGAGGCCAAGATTGAATTAGGGAAGAGGGTACTAAGGAACGCAGGTATCTACAGGCCCATTGACCTTTATGCCCAGACAGTGGAATCTTTTGCGGGGATCAATACTTTCTTAGACTTTCACTCGGCTCAGCTTATGTATCGTTCGTTTTGTGGTAAGGCTGTCAGTTCAGGACTAACGAGAGGTCAGATTCTAGAAATAGGAAAAGCACTTGGGATGGAATTGAGCGAAGAAGAGCTTAAAGCTCATGGTCTTAATATCTTGGCTGAGTCTGGGATCAAAGATCAAATTGATGTTGAGTTAAGAAGGTTTTCGGATGTTGCGAAACTAGATGTTTCTCCCTTTAATTCAGTTTCACATTTTATAGAAGTTATGCTTGGACGTTTAGAGCCAGTTGAGGTTACAGAATCAGAAATAGAAGCCATGGTAGTCAATTTGGGGATTCCGAACCCGAATGAAGAAACGAGGCAGGCTGAGTGGCAATGGCTGTTATCACAGCATCAAATTAATGAACCTCAAGGACTTTTGTCTAGGAATCGAAAGAAAATTGGGCAATTAGAAATGGGCCGCTATCGTTCTTTTAATCAATTTTATCAATTTGTTGTAGGTGAGAAAAATATTACGAAAGATGGATTAAGATGCTTATCGAAGAAGGTTTGGGGGCTGGATATTTAGATCAAAAACTTAAAAGTAGTAGCTAAACTACTAAAG
>CALIGR010000099.1 GCA_938021445.1 uncultured Candidatus Altimarinota bacterium | reverse complement strand
TGAGTTCTTCAGCCGTAATCAACTGGCTCGCTGAAACCACTTCAGCCTGGTACGGCTCAAGAATAATCGATGGCTGCATTGTTGCACTTGCAAAAGAATCATGGAGTGCATTTCTTTCAGATACCGCATTTTCAACGACTTTTGTTCTGGCCTCCAGCATCCCAGACGCTTCCATTTCCTCAATACTCCACAGACCATCTCCGTCTTTATCGACGTTCTCTTGTTGGTAGTAGGATTCAGGATTAGAAAAAGTCATCAAAAAATGTTGAGTTAAAAACTAAACGTCTAGTAAATATTGATAAGCTGGAAGTAGATCTTGTCTAGTGATCGTGTCAGTAACCCGTTTATGACTACTCATACTCATATTTCCGCCAGAAAAAATAGAAGCAAGGGCTGACTCAGCTCCAGATCGATTTGAGCTCACTCCAAAATTAAGTTTACCATCCCTCACATCAACAGTAACACGTGGCTCAGAACGAAGCTTACCAATGAAACTGCTGGTTAAAAATTTAGCTAAATGCTCTTTAGTTGTTTTATAACCAGGTTTGATCCCTAAACCTTCTAGCACACTTTCTACCTTCATTTCTCTCGCACGATCTTGCTGACGAACCTGCTCTCTTGCTTGTCTTTGTGCTTGTTCTCTTGAAAAAGCCGTTGGGTCATAAGAAGCGGTTACTTGATCACTGTATTGTGGTTTTAAGATGTTAATTCCATACTTCGTCTGAATTTTATTGGCCAACTTGATAACGCCTTGTACTTTCTCATTATCTAGGTCTCTAAGATTTTCTCGATACTGATCAAAGCTACGCTGAGCATTCCGATGGGCCTCTCCATAACCTCGTCCCCTTGCTGTAGCCTGTAGTCTTCCATCGCTCCCTCGAGAAACTCCTGACAACACGTTTGAGTAACTTCGATTTAAGTTGTCGTAATAATTTATCTGTCCAAGTCCGGCTCTTACTTCTCGAACAACCGAAATCGGCAGCGCCTGATCAAGATTTAGAAACCGTGTTGCATAACTAACATTCATACTTACGAGTCCATCTCTTAGAGTCATACTCGTTTGTTGTGTTTCTTGAGGCGCAAAAGCTTCCGCCCTACTTACCATACCATCTCCATCTATATCTCGAAGCACAATAGGCTGCTGTTTTTGTGTTACTCTATGCTGAGACTGTGCAACATTTCTTCTATACTTTGGTTTCAAAATTTGAACCCCTGTTTTGGCATAAATATCTTCGGCTATGGCCTGAAGTCCATCAAATATATGGATCTCCCCCACATATGTGTTTGTACTCGCTAAGGCATCAATTGCATTTCGTCCATCACTTAATCTTAAGTTTGGATCGATTTGAGCGTTGGTATCCAAAAACTGCCCCACTCTAAACCCCCCTTGCAAACGTGGATGCTGACTGAGATTAACCGTAGTACTCATTACTTCTTTTGGCCTGTTTTGTTCAGCTAAAGCTCTCTTTTTTTGATAAGCTTGAGTGAAGCCAGTCGATCGCCCTTGTCTGACGAGTCCAGCCGTTGGTTGTCTTTGCACCACTTGGTCTGCTTGGCGTGCAGGAGTAGAAACTGACACAGCAGTTTGCTGTGCCTGGTACACATTATATTTTTCCATATACGGTGTATAAAGCGCCGCATATTGAGCGCTATCTTGAGGGTGAGCCATCAACTCAGCGTAAAGTGTATTCATCTCTTGCTGGGTGATTCTTGCTGATGCCACTTCAGCTTGCGGAGCTACAACTTCTGGCTGATAAGTAGTGTATTGAGTCGTTGTCTGTTGTGGTTGAACATAAGTAGTTACATTCTCCTCCTGAGTAGGATTGTAGTACCCGGTCGTTGGGTCTAATGTGTACAATTGTCCCCCAATATACATATTCGTCTCAGCTGTAGTCGGTGCCGTCGAGGAAACCGTATCTACATGAGTTGGGAAGATCTGACTTAGAGCCGCTCTTTCTGACGTAGCCTCTGCAGCCACTTCACCACCATATCTTCTTAACGCTTCTTCTGCACTCACAGTCTCAATGACTTGACCAGGCGTTTCTTGCCTGAAAATATTTTGAGTCTTTAGTCGTTGATCACTTGATTTCGAAAATAATAATTTCATAATTTGATAGCTGAACAAATTAGGTCATTTTAACACAAAAAACTAAATAATCAAAATGCAAAAAGCAGAATCAATCCTAAAAAAAGTCCTCAGTCGAAATAAAAAAGTGGATCTAGAAGCCCAATGGCGAGACTCTCTCACCCATCGAGTGAGCGTGACGCTTTTGATATATATCATTACCGTTGTGACCCTTTACTTCACCAATACAAAAGATCTCTATACCATTGCCTTGATTCCAAGCCTTGGCTATTTTGCGTCAACGATTAAACTAAAAGTGATTAGGCACATTTGGGAACAATATCAGTAAAAAAATCATGAATTTTAAAAATCCAAACGGTCAAGAAACCGTACAAATCAAAGCCAACGAATCTCTAAACATAACCCTAGAGGATTTTGAGCCCGGCTCTCGTGATTTTGAGCTTACCGTAGAGCTTTTGGGAGAAAACGCAGAGTGTCATGTCTCAGGACGAGCCCAGAGTAAAAACAACGATCGAAAATCATGGAAAGTGAAGCAGGTCTTTTTGGGCAAAGAACAAGTCGGCTCTATTGATCT
>CALIGR010000098.1 GCA_938021445.1 uncultured Candidatus Altimarinota bacterium | reverse complement strand
ATGCAGCGAAATTGGATAGGGAAGAGCACAGGGATTAATATCGACTACCCAGTAGATAACTTTGATTATACAATTACTTGTTATACAACTCGTCCAGACACTAATTTTGGAGCTACATTCTTAGTTTTGGGTCCGGAACACTCGATGTTAGAGTCTCACCTTGACCAGATCCCAAATAAGGCTGAAGTTCAAGCCTATATAGATGAAAATAAAAATAAAACAGAAATTGAGCGTTTAGCTGAAGGAAGAAAAAAAACAGGAGTATTTACCGGTTTGCATGTGACGAATCCTCTAAACGGTAAGCCATTACCAGTTTATGTTGGTGATTTTGTCTTGGGGCATGTTGGGACTGGCGCTGTGATTGGAGTTCCTGGTCACGATTTGCGTGATTTTGAATTTGCTCAAGTATTTGGGATTGATATCAAACGGGTTGTGGTGTCTGCAGATGGTGATACTTCTGAAATCACAAAGCCAGAGCAAGTTCAGGAGAAAGAGGGGAAAATGATTAATAGTGATTTTCTTGATGGAATGGAGATCATGGCAGCGAAAGAATCAATTATGGACCACTTTGAGGCCAATGGTTGGGGGAAACGGGTTACTAACTATAAGCTCCGTGACTGGATTTTTACGCGCCAACGTTATTGGGGGGAACCGATTCCATTGGTGTTTGATGAAGCCGGGACATGCTACAGTTTGCATGAGTCGGAACTACCGTTGCTACTTCCTGAAACCGCAAACTACGAACCCTCAGCCTCAGGAGAGTCTCCACTCGCTAAAATAGAAGATTGGGTGAATGTAAAAGGAGATATACAGTCAGACGGAACCGTTAAAATTTCGGATAAAGGCGCTCAAATTTTTAGACGAGAAACCTCGACTATGCCAAATTGGGCCGGAAGCTCTTGGTACTGGCTACGCTTTATGGATGTAAATAATGATGCAGCCTTTTGTGATATCGAAAAAGAAAAATATTGGGGGCCGGTTGATCTTTATGTAGGAGGAGCTGAGCATGCTGTATTGCATTTACTCTATGCACGATTTTGGCATAAAGCCCTTTATGATCTAGGCCTAGTCTCAACGAAAGAACCCTTCAAAAAACTAGTTAATCAGGGGATGATTGTTTCTTTTGCTTATCAAAATAAAAATGGAGGCTTGATTTCTATAGATGAGGTTGAAGAAAAAGAAGGTAAGTATTTCATTATCAATACAGGAGAAGAAGTTGAAAAAGTAACGGCAAAAATGTCGAAGTCCCTTAAAAATGTCGTTAATCCAGATGAGATTGTTCAGAGCTTTGGGGCGGATACGCTTCGGTGTTATGAGATGTTTATGGGGCCCTTTGAGCAATCAAAAGTGTG
The DNA here is from genome assembly GCA_938021445.1 of uncultured Candidatus Altimarinota bacterium. GTDB lineage: Bacteria > Patescibacteriota > Gracilibacteria > UBA4473 > UBA4473 > CALIGR01. The sequence continues at coordinate 6,552 of CALIGR010000098.1, read as the reverse complement.
GGAAACGACAGCGGTTGCTGGGATGAGAAAGTTTCTGGATAAAATTCATAGATCGTATCAAGATCGGATGAATAAATGGAGTGATGAAACCGATGAAAATTTTAAATCAACGCTTCATAAAACCATTAAAACCGTAGGGGATCATATTGATGATTTCAAATTTAATACCGCGCTCTCTCAGCTGATGGTGTGTTTTAATGACTGGCAAAAAACAGACCATATATCACAGTCAGACGCAGAAAAAATATTGATTATTTTGTCGCCTTATGCGCCACATTTGGCGGAAGAACTTTGGTCTCAATTTGGTTATACTGAAGGTATAAGTTATCAGCCTTGGCCCAAATATGACGAGCAGTATTTAATCGAGTCGAGTATTACTTATGGTATCCAGGTAAATGGAAAACTAAGAGGGGAGATATCCCTTTCAAAAGACATATCGAAAGAAGACGCTCTGTCTCAAGCGAGAGCGGTTGAGAATGTCTCAAAATGGGTAGAAGAGGGGAATGTCGTGAAAGAGATATACGTTCCTGGGAAAATTATTGGGTTTGTGGTTAAGTAATATTAAATGGCTAAACCTGTAATAATATCACCAGATTTACTAAAAACTCATTTTCCTGGATACAATCCAGCGAAATCTAGTTATTTTCATAGTGAATCAGCTGGCCTTGCAGATAAATGGTTTGAACACGCAGTTAAAAAAATTCCTGTTTCAGTGATTTTATTATCTGGTGGAGCAGCTTCGGGAAAGACGGAGTATCTGTCTGAGTATCAAAAATATATTACAGATGGTGGTATATTTTATGATGGAACCCTGCCAAGCCTTAAGGGTGCCCAAATTAAAATAAAAGCTGCTAAAAATAGTGATAGATTAGTCTCTATTCATTTTGTTTATCCAAATAGCCTAAGCAGAGCATTTATTGCCTTTTTGGGAAGAATTAGACAGTATTCAGACACGCATTTTTATAGGACGCATAGTTCATCTCGTAAAGTTATATTAGAAATTTTAGAGGCCGATCTGGCCGAAGTTGTTGTTATAAAAAGTTCATACATGGAGAAAACAGGTAATATGGTTTTTGAACGGCAAGAATTCAAATCATTAAAACATCAAATTGATTTTCTCCGTAGTATTCAATATTCTGAAGATGAAATTGTGAATATAGTCACTGGAACTTTGGATGAATAAAAAAAAAATGATAGCTTCGGCAAAAAGAAATGAACAGGTGAATTCTTATGCATCTGCACATAAGCGCGGATCAAAGAACCAGCATGTGGTTCGTCATGCAGATGGTTGGGCTGTTAAAACTCCAGGCGCGAAGCGCGCTACTCAAACTTTTTCAACACAAAAAGAAGCAGAGGCGAGAGGTAAAACTTTGGCAAAAAAAAATAAATCAGAGTTATTTATTCATGGAAAAGATGGCCGTATCAGAGAACGAAACTCTTACGGACCGGATCCATTTCCTCCAAAAGGTTAAAAAAATCACGATCGGGAGTTTTTTTGTTTTAGACTTTAAGTTTATTAGTTTAGGCGAGTTTTTTTATTTCTTAACCAATTATTTTATTTAAGGATTGAGTGACTTCTTTAAGTTTTTTACTTGAGATGTTGGCCACAGTCTTACGAATTATTTTTCGGTCGATGGTTATGATTTTTCCGTACTTAATATATGAAGTAACTGGAAGTTCGCCTTGGGATAAATCTGATGAGTTAAGTATGGTGCTTTGCTCAACTTCCTGACTGGTTATACCACAGCAAATAACGTCGTTACCTTTAAATTTTTTATTCGAGATGACCAATGCTGGTCGTACTTTTTTTGAGCTTAAGTCCGAGAACGGAAATGGCACTAAAACTATATCACCAGTCTTCATGCGTTTGTTTTTTCATAAAAAGATTGATAGACGTCATCATCCGGGTTATTCCAAAAGTCAAAAGTTGATTCTGATAACAAATGAAAATTGTGTAGTTCTACTTCCGTATTGGTTTCGTCGATAACTTTTATTTCTACTGGTTTGAGAATTAATGACTTTCCAACCTGACTAAGTTGAAAGTTCTTATATGGTAGATCTCGGCGAGTTTTTACTGGAAGTGTGATTTGCCCTTTCGGGGAAACGGTGAGAATTGAATTCATCTTTATTGGTAAAAATATTTTACTTTCTGATTTTACTCTAATTTTTATCTTGTTACAAACTAAAAAACTCCCAACCTGGGAGTTTTTAGATACCGGATCAAGTCCGGCATTACATTTAAGTTTATTCGCTTAAGCGAGTTTTTTTGCTTTTTGACCAACTTCTACGACTTTTTTGAAGACAGCTGGGTAGTTAACCGCTAGTTCTGAAAGATTTTTTCGATCAATTTCCATCTGAGCGTGGAGCCACTTATTTTTCATTTCAGAGTATCGAAGTCCTTCAGCTCTAAGCGCCGTTGAAATTCGGCTGATCCAGAGTCGTCGGAAATCTCGTTTCTTTTGCTTACGACCTGTGTAGGCGTTTGTTCCGGCTTTCATCATCGCTTGTTTAGCGAGTTTGAATACAGAGTTTCGTTTTCCTCGGTAACCTTTTGTGGCTTTGAGAACTTTTTTATGTCGATTTCGAGAGGCAACACCGCCTTTTACACGTACCATTTTAAGTGATTAAATTTAAAGAGATTAGGCTTAAGCTATTTTAAGCATTCGTTTGAGCGTCTGTACGTGTCCTGCTGGAGCCTGTACGCCACCTTCAGAAGACTTAAGAGCTCGTTTATTTTTAGAACTCATGAGATGGTTCTTACAAGCCTTTTGGAATAAAATTTTTCCAGAGCCTGTCACCTTAGTTCTTTTTTTAACGCCAGAGTGAGTTTTTTGTTTCATGGTTTACTTAGATTGACCTTTCGGTTTTAAGATAGCGATGATTTGTGATCCCGACATCCTTGGTGGTTGATCTAGCTGACCAACTTCGTCCAGAGACTTGAGGAAGGCATTCATTTTTTCAAATGCCAATGGTTTATGAGCTTTTTCCCGTCCTCGGAGCATCATCTGTATTCTGACTGGATGCTGCGTGCTGAGAAAGTCTGCGGCGTGGTTTTTTTGTCGATCGAGATCACCGGGTCCAATTCGGAAGCTGAGGCGAATCCCTTTCATCTCGTGAGCCTTTGAGGCTTTCTTTTGCTGTTTCTCTTTTTTCTTCTCGTTGTAGAGAAATTTCCCATAATCGATGATTTTACACACCGGAGGTTTTGCTTTTGGAGAAATCTCTACCAGATCAACTCCTGCCTCTTTGGCTTTCTCAAGTGCGGTTTCAATCGGAACGACTCCGAGCATTTCACCGGCCTCATCTACGAGCCTGACCTCAGATACTCGAATCCGCTCGTTAATACGATGCTTAGGCTCCTCTCTTTTTTGGAACCGTCTTCGACGACCGCCTCGTACTGAAATAGCTATGGTAGTTTTTTGATTGTTAGATAAGCCGGAGGAGACTAGTGAGAGTCCGGGCGTTGTCAAACCTTTTTTGTCCTTGCGTGACGGGGTTTATTGCTCTAAAATTTTCGTGAATTTTCACCCGCTTTCCCCATGCTTAAAACGCCAATATTTATCACGAATTTTAAAAACTATAGAATGGCTAGTGGCAAGGAAGCCGAAGCGTTGGCTATTTTGCATGAAGAAGTGGCTCAAGAAACAGGTGCTTCAATTGGTGTAGCGGTTTCTCATTGTGATCTCTACCGAGTTTCTAAAGCGGTAAATCTACCGGTTTTTGGTCAGCATGTTGATCCGATTGATTACGGGAGTTTTACAGGATCAGTTTTGGCGACAAATTTAAGAGCCTCTGGCGCGGAGGGGACGCTTTTAAACCATTCAGAAAAAACGTTGAGCTTTGATGACCTAAGCCATTCAGCGGCTTGTGCACAAAAGGCCTCGCTGATGAGAATTATCTGTGTGGCAACGCCTGAAGAAGTGGAGAGAGCGGTCCATCTCGAGCCAGACTTTATCGCCTACGAACCGCCAGAATTGATTGGTTCTCGCTCCAAATCAGTCGCTTCAGAGAAACCAGAAAGTATTGCTGATGCGGTATCAAAAGCTTCGGGTATTCCGCTCCTCGTAGGCGCTGGAATAAATAGCCCGGAAGACATAAAGATTAGTCTTGAACTGGGTGCTTCTGGATTTTTAGTGGCCAGTGCGGTTGTGAAAGCGAAAGATCCTAAAAAAGCACTCAAAAGTCTCGTCTCAGCTTTTTAGGGTTTTGAAATTAATAATTAATATCTAGCTCGATCTGATCGAAAAGTAGTGGGATTTGTTTTACCCAAAATGGTGATATATTTATGCCTAATACATTTTCGATTTCAGGCCGGTTCAAGAGTATGGCTCTCGCCTGGCGTTTATCTTTCCCCGCAATATCACGCTTGATTTCTTTTTGCCATTTGGCTGCAAATTCATTTCGAGCTTCAAAATCAAGTGTCTCAACTCCGGTGATAGAAGCGGAAACCTTTATCCATCCATTTTCTTCAAGCTTCCCAGCATTTACGACTCGGTAGACAATAGTACGAGGATCGACACTTAATATTTTTTTACGTTGGTCTAGGTTTGTCTGTAGCTGAGCTTTTAAATGCTCAATAACCTGCGCTTGATCAAAGACGAGTCCAGAGATTCGCATAACTCCAGAAGCATCAAAGGTCTGTTGCTCTTTTCCGATTTGCTCTTCGTTAAAACGAAAATCGGTCATTTCAGTAATAAAGACTCGTGAGTCTTCTAAGAGTACAAACTCTTTACCTTCACGAAGGCTTCTATTCTCCAGCTCTTTTTTTAAGCTCTCGGTTCCTCTTATCTTGAGTGACTCTTCCAGTATTGGCCTCGCTCTTTCTGGATCTTCAGGGGCCACAAAATAATTAGTCAAGGTCGAACCACCGACCAGTGGGCCTTGATTCGCAATGGCATAATAAGACTCTCTTAAAGAATCTCGAAAACCTGGAAAGTAAAGTTCAGTACCGGCCTCGAGATTACCTCTCAGCCCAATCGGTTTCTTCTCTTCGTCATAGTCATCTGCAACTACATCAACAATAAGTTGGCCACTTCCCGATTCCGTCTTGGGAGGGATCGTGTGGTTTTCCTGAGTGCGTAAAATGACTCCGGTGTTATCCATAAGGCGAGAGGGGATAATCGTCTTTGGTTGATTGGTCTCATTGTAGAGAGTGACTTTTCCTCGAGCGCTTGTGACGTCATACGTTTCACGTGTGGCCGGGAAAGCCTCGGTGGCTTGTACCTCGGTCTCAATGAGAGCCGCTTGAACTAGTGGGAGGGACTCGTTATGGATGGGAATGTTTCCACCTGTGAGTGAAATAATTATGTTTTGTGTCGTTTCAGCCGAGCTAATACGTGGTTTAACACTTATTTCAGCCTGAGGGCTTACGAGTGTGAATATGAATCCAAGCAGACCTAGTATGCAGATGAATCCAAAGAAAATAAGGCTTCTTAGTGAGCGCTCTTCTGAAGTGTTTTCTATTTTGTTCGCTTGGAATTTTGGCGTTGGAGCTGTTGGGGTTGGGGTATTAGACTTTGGGCTTAACGCTGGCTTGAAGATGATTTTTTTTTCGACTGGCTTATTTTTCTTTGCCTCTATTTTTCCTGAAATTTCTCGAATATTTTTTTGTTCTAGTGGAATGTATTTTTTGGGGATGTTTTTTGTCACATTGAATTTTTGACGAGTCAAAACCTGCTCAAAAAAAGGCTTTTCGGTGACAAAATGGATGGTCTTTTGTTTCTCTAACGCAGTTTGCCTGATCCGCTTGAGAAAAGTGATCTCAGTTATATAAGTCGCTTCTCGGTTCAGTAAGAAGCAGTACTCTTTAAAATCCTCGTTTCGAATGAGTTTTAATATCTGAGCGGGGGAGTCTCCGGCACGGAGTTGAATTTTTATATTTTCTGGATTTTGGTTTTCGGCCATAGCCTGGAAATTTTATTTGTATTTTTTAGGAAGACAAAGTCATTCAAAGTTTTTAGAATGGGGATGATGTCAACCAGCATAACGTGTCCAAATTGCCAACAACATATTCAGTTAGACAAAGTCTTTTCGGATGAAGTCACCAAGAAGCATCAAGACTTAGAAGCTACTTATAAAGCGAAAGAGGAGATTCTTAAAAAACAAGCAGAACAGCAAGAGGCCGAAGTGAAAAAAAGAGTGGAATCGGAAAAACGAGAAATGTGGGAGCGAGCCCAAAAAGTGGCAACAGCACAAACAGAAGAAAAGTTTAGCTTACAGTTAAAAGACCTAGAGGCTCGTGACAAAGAACGAGATCAAAAGTTGAGAGAAGTGCAGGAAAAAGAACTAGATTTTTTGAAGCAGAAAAGACGGCTGGAAGAAAAAGAAAAAAATTTAGAGCTGGAAAAAGAAAAACAACTAGAGCTAGAGCGTAAAAAAATACTGGAAACCGAGAAAGATGAAGCTTCAGATTCTTATAAGAAACAGTTATCTCAGCAAGATCAACAGCTTCGTCAGTACGAGCGTCATATTGAAGAGCTTAAACGAAAAAAAGAGCAGGGTTCTATGCAGCTTCAGGGGGATGCTCAGGAAAACGATCTTAAGGCGGCTCTT
>CALIGR010000097.1 GCA_938021445.1 uncultured Candidatus Altimarinota bacterium | reverse complement strand
AAAATAAACATGACGGCGTGTCCCTGGACGATTCGCTCTATACTTTCGCCTTCTTGAGCTCGAAAACGACCATGGTTTTTCTTGGCTACTTTGCAGGTTTCTTCTCTCTCTTGAGCAAAAAGATTCCCCATTTTTAGGATTCTTAAAATCCGTAAGAGCATAAAGATAGCCGGATTACCAATGAGTCCCAGCTTGGCAAGATAGAAGGGGAGTACGGCGAGTAGATCTATAATCCCACTAAAGGATAAGATGTATTTGAGAGGATTTTTAGCAATATAGATTCGAGCGATGTATTCAAGAGTGAAGACGGTCACGACAAATTTATCAAAGTTTTCCATCGTCGGCTCAAGCCATTCGAGTGCTGGGATGAAGTGAATCGGGATGACCGCGATAGAAAGCAGAATCAGAAAAACCAAAACGCCTTTCACCATCCTCGCTGGCTTAGAGAGCGGTTGGTTAAAACAGACATCAATGAATTTTTCCATTTGTCTTTTTTTATACAGGATTTTGGGAAGAAATCAATGTCATGATTGACTTTTTTGTCATAATTGTTTAATTGTTTTTTTGTAATGAGTACAGAAACTTTATTTTTTGCTAATTCTGATTTAATTGGTCCAGATGGAGTGAGACTTCAACAAAGATTACCAGTAGCGCCTCCTAGCCCTGAATTTTTTCAGATGGGAGGAGGATTAGCAAATCTTCTTTTGGCCGGTGAGAGAGTGCCTTTTGTTAGTCAGGGGATTGAGTTTGAAGCTTTCTTGGAGGACCGTGCTTATATTTTGAATTTTTTGAAAAATCTACCGTTATTGTTGGAAGCTAAAGTCAGAGAATCTATAAAAATCACCCATGTTTCGCAGTTGGGAGGCGTTCGGGGTGTTCCTGGTGCCGTCGGAGCTGTAAGTGGCTTGGGGATTGGAGCCGCTTTCTTCTTTAGAGGTGAGATTCCACCAGACTATCCAGAGCTAATTTTAAAATTAGCAACGGCGACAGTGATTGGCGGTTCTGTGTTGGAGATTGGTTATCGTATTGCTGGAGCCTTGGGGGCAAGGAAACAAAGAGATTTGGAGCTCATAATGAAACAAGAAGCAGCAGCAAATGCTCATGAAGAATTGGCTAGAGAACTAAGAGCGGCTCTTCTAGAGCGTCTTCGTTTTAGGCCATTAGGAGAGGCAGCTGCAGGTTTTAGATCAGAAGTTGGAAAACGTGGTTTTTCTTAAGGAGAATAAACTTTTTGAAATTCTATCCTCGAAGTTGAAAATTGCTTTTGCTCATTAGTAGTCTCCATGGCTAACCGTGTGCACGACTCGTCCACAGTGCTTGCAGTGGCTGGCATCTAAATCATGTCGGTAAAGCCCACAGTCTGGGCACATAAAGTATTGCTTAGGAGGGCGAAAAATATTGGTGACCATTCGAAAAAACAAGGCGGTCCCGATTACCATGATGAGTATAGTGAGCGCTCGTCCACTTTCACCAACCGGAGTAATATCACCAAAGCCGGTTGTTGTAAGAGTGGACATGGTAAAATAAATGGCGTCAACCATAGAATTAATCTGCTCATTTTGAGGGCCTTGAAACTCCAAAACTAACCCGCCCATAATCGTCACAAATAAAACTAAGTTTATAAAAGACTTAAGAGCGAGTGACGAAGAATAAAGCCATGAGCTTTCTCCGGCGATTTCATCGAGCATGCGGTACATTCTCAAAATCCGAAAGGCCGAGATTGTCTGGAGAATTATATTTTGAGGTAAGAAGAATTTACTCAAAACCGCTAAGACGACTATGATATCTAAAATATTATTCACTTTGCTTCCAAAACTTTTCCAATCTTTTTGATGTTGGTAGACAAATCGTCCAATTAATTCAAACGTGAAGATAACGGCTAAAAATATTTCGGCGCTTTTGATCCATGGGTCGTCAAAAATATATTCGATAAAAAGTAATCCTAAAAAAGTGAGGTTAAGGACAATAAATAACTGGCTCGTTATTCGTCCTATCCGGGTCTCTGTATTAAACACTTTTTCAAAGAAGTGATTTATTTTTGAATTCATTGGTATCTACTTAAAGCTGAACATAATTTGGGCCTCCAATAATAACTCCATCATTATTTCTTTCAGCTTTTTGTTGTTGGTTTGGCTGGTGAGTAAGAGGATGAAATTGCTTACCGTTCATGAACTCTCTTGGTTCATTTTCTGCTCGATGGTGATGGCCAAATACGGCTGTGATTTGATCTCTAGGATTTGCGTCCTTATGACCAAGTAGATTGCTTCCCATATACATAGATTTAGCATTCCACCAGTCTCGGAAGGCTTGAGGGGTGTACTTTAGAAGTGCATCTCCAGTTTCACCTCTTTTGGCTGCCATATCTCTAAATCGATCAGCTTGTGTTTGATCTCTTTCGGTGTCACAAGTGAAATCGAGTCCGGTAGTATCAGCGAGACGAACTATATCAGCGGTCATTTCGGCCACAGCAAACTGAACTAAAGAAGGATGAGGTAGTGCATGGGTTGCTAGTATGTTGATGTCAGGCGTTAAATTTTGTGCGGCGAGCTTAGTCATGTCTTTGAACAGTCCTGTTTCTCCGTTTAAAAAATGCTGACCATCGTTTGATTTGGCGTATTCTGCCTCAATCTGTTCGGCTGTCATGCCAATGACTTCTGGATCGATAAAGTCCATGTCATAAAACAGATTTGCGGCCAGTAGTGTTTTGGGACCCAGTTCCACGAGTTTAACTTCATCTAAATTTGGAGTTATGATATTCGATGGCAAGCCTTGAAAGTCATCCCAGGGGTTTTCCTGACCACGAAGGTCATGGTTTCCTGGCGTGAAAACTATATTTTCCGCATGAGGGGCCACGCCCTTTAGCACTTCTCGGATGGCGCCGGAGGAATCTTGTCCTTTAGGCGTATCAAACAGATCACCAGGAAGAAAAAGAATATCAGACTCCATACGAGCTCGAATATTGTCAACAATCCCATTTACAACATTGAGCTGATCTAAATCAAAATGCCAGTCAGATCCAATATCTACTCTTTCCCCTGATTTTAACGTTTTTGATGTTACGAGTGTGTTCATTATTTGTGGGTTAATTGTCTTTTACTAATTCTATGGATTTTGACGTTTTTAATTATTAGTTTAACGCATGTAGTTGATTTGTTGCTTACTATGATTACAAAAAAACTGTCGAATAAATTTGGTCAACATGCATATTTTACTTCAACAAAAAATTAGAAACACACTAGAGGTGTTTGGTTTGACTCATCAAGAAATTACCGTGTATCTTGAGATGCTTGTCTTGGGAAGTGTGCCGGTGAGTGTGGTGGCGAAGCGGTTAAAATTAACTCGCTCAACGATTCGTTATACACTGGAAAAATTGGTGCGTAAAAAGTTGTTGATTCAGTCGCAAAAAAATAAAACTTTTTATTTTACGCCAGAGGATCCAGAAAAAATTATCCGAGTTTTACAAGACAAGAAACTAGAACTTGATCATCAAGAGTCGGCTATAAACAGTGTATTGGATGATTTGAAGAGTCTTCAAAACCCACTTAAGAATTTACCCAAAGTACAGTATTTTGAGGGAGAGGATGGGCTAATTGCGATGTACGAGCGTTTGCTCGCTGATATTGAGGCGGAGCCGCTCACCATTTTTGGATACGCCAAAGTAACCCCAAGTCATGTATATCCAGCCGTGTGGGATTATTTAAAAAATGTTTATACGCCAAGAAGGAGAGCGGCGGGAAATCAAGCTTTTATGATCTATCCACAAAGCATGAAGGAAACAGCTTACACGGAAGATAACGAATCTATCAAACGAACGTGTGCTTATGTCCCAGAGTCAGCGATTACTTTTTCGACGGGGTTTCATGTTTATGGAGATAAAATTGCGCATTTCACCCGGCAGCCAGGCGAACATCCAGGCGGAATACTGATTGAAAATCCTCGAATCGCTCAGGATCAGCGACAGCTTTTTAAGATGGCGTGGGGCTACTCGTTAACGTTTGAATCAAATCAAGGTTTGAGGGAGATAGACCTGCCTGATCGCTAAGGTCTTCAAATACCAAGTGAGCATTTTGACCTTTCCAACAGAGGCGGGTGCAGACACGTCCATTTTGGCAGTGTAGATGTATAGTTTCTTTTATAGATTCTCTGGATGTTACTATCTTAGTTTCTTGATCTTCTGGTAAAGCTAAGACTTCAGCTTGAGTTAGACTTGAAGTTGATAAATTGGTTCCAGCAAGAGGGGTAACGGTCTGGATGAGCGGTTCGCTTTTAAGAAGCGCTCCTGTGTGAGGATCAACGGCTGTATCATGCGTTATTCCCGTAATAAGTCGTCCTCTCTCGGTGTATCCTTCTAGGGCTTGTGATTCGGGCATGACGGACCCGACAAAAATCGCATCATCGGGAACTTTTGAGCGAGTGAGAGTGTCTAAAGCCTTTCCGAAGCCTCCATGGTAAGCCGGAGCAAGGTAGGTGTTCCCGATTGAATAAATTTTTTGTTCTTCATTTAAGGCTTCACATCTTTGTGTTCCAATTGCCTCTCCTCGGTGTTCTATTTGGGTTTCAAATCTCGGGGAACTGGCTGGTGACTCTAGCTTAATTTCTAAGATTTTTTTCCAGACTGGATAATCATCATAAAGAGGGGAATACTGATCAATGATCATATCTTTGCCGTCAGAATCAATTTCTTTACTCAGTGAAAACCCGAATAAGCCAGCCTTGATATATTCAATTAGTTTTTTAGGGTCTTCTCTTCCAGCGGCAACACTCACCGCAGTTTCGGCTTCAAATAGAGGACTGTTTAAAGTGCGAATTAAAGCTGGGTAGCTATATTCAGATTTGACGACTTGGTCCATCAGCTTTTGAATTCGATTTAGAAGAGTGGCTTCATGAGTTTTAGTGTCAACCATTTCTGAATATGGAGGCGTGTAAGCGGTTGCCAGTAGCTGGTATATCTTTTGAAAAACACTGATGATGAAATCATCATTCGGGAAGCGCCTTAGCATTTCTAGTTCGCGCTCGGCATAGCGAAGAGCGACATCATTGACTTGGGTCTGTCCAAACTGAGCTAGGCGAATCAGGTCCTGTCTTACTTCTGGAAACTCAGTAAATAAAAGTACAAAAGATCTGATATGCTGCTCTGGATCAAAGACGGTTTGATCATTAAATTGCTCGGCTAAACTATGAATTATAAAAGCCGCATAAAACGCTTTTCTATTTTCTTCACTGAGAGCCCCAAAGGCTTCATCAAATAGTTCATTAAGAGAGGCTGAAGACTCTCTGAGTGGTTTTGAGCCATTGAGTAAGTTTTCTATGCTATCTTTCCATTCTAGATCTCTTTCGTGGAGGGGTATGTAGACTTGTTCTGGCAGGGGAATCATCTCATGCAGTAAGCGAGGAAAGTCATCGTTTTGTCTCCAGTCCATCCTACCATTATAACACAGAAACTAGTATTTTTTAAGTGGCTGCCAGTACTTTTCTTGAAGTTGAGATTATTGGTCTAAGGAAATTTTTTATACACACTTTGACGGTCTAAGACTCTCCGGAAGATAACGGCCTCTGCTTTTACAGAAAAGCCAACCCGATAGCTACCAATTCTAAAGCGAAAGCGATCTTGATAGCCACTAATTTTTTTGACTTCTAGCCCAGCTAGACTTTCTTGTTTTTCTACAGCCTCAATGAAGCTTAGCACTTGGGCTTGAACGTTTTTAGGCAATTTTTTAAAATCTTTCGCAAACTGGCGATGGAGTTTGTAATTCATTTCAGTTGTGCTACATCAACAAAATCGTCTGAGTCGTAAGTAACATCCATGTGATAGCCCAGCAGACGATTTTCTAGTTCTTCGAGTAAGCCACTTTGCTCTAAAACTTCTAACGCCTCCTGACTGAGGATCAAGCCAGACTTTTGATTATTCGATAGCACGTACTGCAGTGGGAAATCGGACTGAAAGGCTTTTTTCCCGGCTCTTTGTAGCTCTGAAATTGAAGTGGTTTTAAACATTATATATTTTTTATACAAAAATTATACATTTATTTATGTATGAAAGTCAATGCTTGGCACTCTTCAAAAAAGACTGCTAAAAAAGTTTTGACATGGAAAGTTAGCAGAGTTAAAATGCGACTGCTAATTTTAACATTAGCACCTGAGATGCCGGATCGAGTCCGGCATGACACTTAAAAATTTAAAATCTAAAATATTAAAACATGTCTAAAATTATTGGAATCGATTTAGGAACCACAAACTCTTGTGTGGCGGTGATGGAAGGGGGGAAAGCTGTCGTGATCCCGAATGCAGAGGGGAATCGGACAACGCCCTCGATTGTGGCGCAGAAAGAAGACCAAACGTTGGTGGGAGTGACGGCAAAGCGTCAGGCGATTACGAATCCGAAGAATACTATTTTCTCGGCGAAGCGTTTTATCGGAAGAAATTTCGATGAGGTGAAGAAAGAAATGGAAGAGATGCCGTTTGAGTTTGAAAAAGGAAAAAATAACGCGGTGATGATCAAGTATGATGGGAAGGATGTAAGACCAGCTGAGATCGCAGCGAAAGTCCTGACAAAGCTAAAAGCTGATGCCGAGAGCTATCTTGGGGGGGAAGTGAAAAAAGCGGTAATTACGGTTCCGGCTTATTTCAATGACGATCAACGGAAAGCGACAAAAGATGCTGGAGCCATTGCTGGACTCGAAGTAGAAAGAATTATAAACGAGCCAACGGCGGCTGCGCTCGCTTACGGGATCGATAAAAAAGGGAAGGATGAAAAAATTGTGGTCTACGATCTAGGAGGAGGAACTTTTGATGT
>CALIGR010000096.1 GCA_938021445.1 uncultured Candidatus Altimarinota bacterium | reverse complement strand
GTACATTGACTACAAAGACCCAAAAATGCTCGCTCAGTATGTTACCTACTATCGATCTATACAGAGTCGATTTCACACTGGAGTGTCACTTAAGATGCAAAAACAACTCGCTCGAGCCATAAAACGAGCTAGAACTATGGGGCTGCTTCCATACGTTCGATACGAAAAATAGAAGACAAGAGCTAACTCACTTATCTTAAAAACATCGTCAAACAATTAATGTAAGACGATGTTTTTTGTATTCATCAAGTTCTCCAGGTTTAGTTTTCTCCTAATAAGTGGTACAATAGTCGGATTCTAGTCACAAAAAATGTTCGATAAAATCTTTAAAAAGAAAGCAAAAACAAAAGACGACGCGGCCGAGACCGCTTCTGGTGAGGCTATTAACTTTAATCAAGTTAAGAAAAACCCTGGCAAGAGCGTTGTTGCCAGCTCGGTTCTAAATTCAGGAAACATGGGGCGACTTACCATGAATAAACAACAGCAAAAGCAGCTGCTGGAAGACCGAAAGAAAATTCCGGTTTACGTCACTGGACTCAAATATTTTTCATTGGTATTTTTAGCACTCACCTTCCTGGTGATTGCGTGGACGACTATGGATGGTGATCGAAAAAACAGTTATCTAAAATATCTAGCCCAAAGTAACACGGGTGAGAAATACTCAACACTAAACGTTGCTAAATCCACGCTCAGCGAAGAAGTCCAAATCTTAAACAAAGAAATCGAAAATCTTGAATATAGAGTAAAAAATAAAAAATTTTTTCAATATCAAGATCTGATTGATTCAATCAAGTCACAACAAAAAAACTGGTTCGTGGCACTCGATCAATTTCGTTACGTCATTTATGACAAAAATGAAAAAGATCTAAATAAAAAACACAATGAAAGTGTGCTTTACCCTCCCCTTGGAGACGAAGCCGATAACACCATCTACTGGTTTTCTCAAAACCTTATAACCGGAAATGATAAAGACGAAAAAACGATCATAACACTTCAAACTGTACAGAATAAACCACAGCAAAAAATTTATAAAATTGCAGACGCAGACGCACCTCTCGAAGGTTTAAAAGAAGAAATAAAGAAAGCGAGAAATTTTGAAGCTGATGAAAGTCTCAATGAAACTTTTCGCCAAATTGAGCTACCAACACCTGAAGACGAAAGCCTCAACAGCGAAAAATTTGTAATGGAACCAGTCTTTGTTGGATACGGTCTAATTGATCTATTCCTACCTTCAAATCACAGTTTTGATTTTTACTTTCTTTCTGATGACTATCGAATTTTATATCTCAAAGAAAACATTAATTCAAGCGACACCGAATCTAATCAGCTTATTTCAAGTCAGCAGGTCGTTAAAATCGATGAGATTGCCATATCGGAGCAAAACGTAAATTTAAACGTACAGCTCACCAACTACAAACCAAAAAAATTCACTTACGCGGCTGATTTAGTTCAAGTCGCTAATAGTATTCCCATTTTCAACGGGGCAGAGATCCGCAATTTCAGTATACAAGAAACCGATAACAATGCTGAAGGGATCGTCTTTCCGGTTCGACTCAGCCAACAAGATTTAAATTTACACGATACCGACGACCGCTTTCGAGTTCATTTTGAAAACTGGTTCCTTACGGAATACCAGAGGACCAATGGTTCAATTTCAGAAAAAAGCACTGAAACAGAAACCCAAACTCAAAGTAAACCAACAACGAGTAAGCCAAGTCGGAGTACTAGACCAACTCCAAAATCAAGTCTCCTTGATGATTTCTAAAAATAAAAATTAACCATGCTGCCTCAAAAAAAACGAGTTCTAAAATTATCTCGCCAAGAAAAGCTCAAAAAGAGTCCCATCCCTTGGGTCGCTTTGATAATAGTATCGCTCATCGCCATCGCTCTTTTTTACAGCACTATCGTTGAGTGGAACCACCAAAGAGGTTCGCTCAAAACACTGGCCGCTGAGAATGAAGCCTTAGAGTCAGATAAGAAAACGAAACAAGAAGCGCTAAAAGAATTGGAAATTCTGTTTCAAAAAGAAGCGGGAAAACAGCTCGAACTTGAAGCTCAACTAATCCCCAAAAAAGTGGACACAGGAAAAATAGTGCAGGTTCTAGAGACTCAACTCTTAAACATAGATACAAGGTTGAAAATTATTTCTATAAATTTTAGTGGGACCGTAGAAGACCCAAATGGAGAATATCAATTTACTCGAGTTAACATAGATCTTCTTACGCCTAAAAGCCAGATCAAGGACATCATCCAAATGATTCAAGGGAAGAAAGATGAAGTGGGTAGCAACCTTGAGTTTGAAGATGAATTTTTCCTAGAAGGCAACAAACTACCACTGGGGGCTATTGATTCTCTTTCGATCACTCAAGCTGAATCTGATTCTGGCCAAGAGCTTTATCAGGTGCAAATGCGAGTTAAGTTCTTCGCACAAATTCCCGAAGACAACTAAACAAAGAAAAATAAAAAAGACGATCAAAAATGGATAATAAAAATTCTCTACAACTGTTAAAAGACGCGATCATTCGGGGTGATATCCCGAATGTTCTCGATCAAATGATGCTCCTTTCTATCGAGAAAGGAGCTTCGGATATTCATATTGAACCAAGAAGGAATAATGTTGAATTTAGACTCAGAGTTGATGGGGTCCTTCAGCATATCGTTGAGTACCCAACCAACATGCATCCTGGTTTAGTTTCAAAGACCAAGCTAATGGCGAATTTGAAGATTGATGAATCCCGAATCCCACAAGATGGTCGTATTACGACCTGGGTCGGTGAAAAAGAAGTCGATCTTCGAGTCTCAACGCTTCCGACTGTAAACGGAGAAAAAATAGTGATGAGGGTCTTGGATAAATCTAAAAAAATTCCTGATTTTAATACCCTTGGTATTGTTGGCAGAAATTTCGAAATCATCAAACTCGCTATTGAGCAACCCAATGGAGTCGTCCTGACCTCTGGACCCACTGGTTCTGGGAAAACGACAACCATGTACGCCGCCATGAGCTATCTCAACGCGCCTGAAGTAAACATCATGACACTTGAAGATCCAGTGGAAAATCAAATGGACGGTCTCAATCAAAGTCAGATGTTCCCGAATATCGGTTACACTTTTGCCGATGGACTCCGAACCGCCCTACGTCAAGATCCTGATATCATCATGGTCGGGGAAATCCGAGATAAAGAAACGATTGATATTGCTATTGAAGCCTCTCTAACTGGGCATCTTGTACTCTCAACTATACATACCAATTCAGCCGTAGAAACCATCACACGGATACTAAACATGAAAGTCCCTGATTTTCTGCTGACCGCGGCGATCAACCTGATCATCGCTCAGCGTCTCTCTAGACGACTTTGCAAATGCAAAGTACCGATGCCGCTCAGCCCAGATACCCAAGCTAAGTTTAAAGAAGCTTTTGCGGTATTTAAGCCATATGAAGGACTCGATATGGGCATTTTCAAAAACCCAACGGTCTACGGCCCAAAAGAAGGTGGATGTGATATATGTGGTGGATCTGGCTACAAAGGTCGAGTCGGTTTGTATGAGATATTACTCATGACCGACCCAATTAAAACGGCTGTTCTTAAAGGCCTGCCATCACTTGAAATCGAAAAAGTCGCTCAAGAAGAAGGCATGATAACCCTCGAACAAGACGGTATCATTAAAGCCCTTCAGGGGGTCACTTCGATGGAAGAAGTCTACAAGCTTGTTAAAGAATAAAAATGCTAGGTCAAAATCAAAGCCCATTCTCGACTGCTGCGAATCCAGGACAAGAACCTGTTTTGCCTCAAGTGACGCCTCAAATAAAAAACGAGAGTGACCTAGTCCTTGATATTGCGGCTGACAAAAAATTTGAGGAACAGGTTCAGGGCGAAAGTCTATCCGCAATGGACGCTATCAATGAATGGGTTGTGGCACATACCTCCTCAATAAAATTAGCTGAAAAGCTACTTTTTTTCCAGCTTCTGGGCGCGATGCTAAGCGCGGGACTTCCAATTATTGACGCACTAAATCTACTAAAAGACCAAACCAAAAATGAATTACTAAAACGAGTTATCGAGGATATGAGAGATCAAATTGAAGAGGGTAGTAGCTTAGCCGTTGCTCTTAGAAACAATTCGGATGTATTTGATGAAGCCACTTGCTCGGTTGTAGAGGCTGGAGAAAAATCAGGGAAACTAAATTCTATTATGAAAGAATTAGTCGCTCAGTACCAACAAGTCTACGGCCTGACGAACAAAATCAAGGCGGTCATGATCTATCCAGTTGTTGTACTCGTCGTAATGGTGCTGCTAACGGTGATCGTCTTAATATTCGTCGTCCCAAAATTAGAAGAACTTTTTGGAGGCTCAGGCAACCTTCCTTTTGCCACGCGACTCTTAATTGGAGCGAGTAATTTCGTACTCTCTTACTGGTATCTTTTAGCCCTTGGCGCCTTTGCAACTTTTGTTGGATTTGGAAAATGGAAAAGCAGCCGCTCTGGGAAAAGAGCCTGGAGTAACTTCATCCTCGTTGCCCCTATTTCTGGGCAAATTATGAAAAAAATGATCTTAGTAAGAGTCTGTCGAATTTTTGGTTTCCTTATTGGGGCTGGAGTACCGGTCGTAGAAAGTCTCAAAATCGCATCGAGTATCGCTGAAAATCCAACCTACCAAGACAAACTGCTCCTCGCTGCAGACGATCTAACCAAAGGGATTTCTATCGCTGAAAATTTATCTGATGATGAAAAGCTCTTCCCACGGATGCTCGTCAACATGATGTCTATTGGTGAAAAAACCGCTTCACTCGATTCGGTTATGGGGAAAGCTGCCGACTTTTACCAAGAGGAGCTCGAACGAAAAATTGGAGGCCTGTCTAAGATCATGGAACCAATAATCCTTGGTGTCATCGCCGGTGGAGCCGTCTTTATGATTTTGGCCATCTATCTGCCGATCCTTAAAATGAATGAGCAAATTATGGGGAGTTAAAACACTAAAAAAATTGTTTAGCTTCAAAAAAAACAATCAATCTATATATTCTGGTTGTTTTTAAATATGCCCAAAAAAATACTCGTTATCGGTAACGGTGGAAGAGAGAACGCTATCATAGAAGCCCTTTCAATATCGCCTCAAAATCCAGAAATTTACAACTTTGGAAATGCGCTCAATCCGGGCATTAAAAAGCTATCTAAAAAAGTAATCGTTGGTGATTATATGAATCTGGATGAAGTTAAAAAAGTCGCCCAAGAAATAGCTCCAGATTTTGCCATCGTTGGCCCAGATGACCCCATTGGGATCGGCGCTACCGATGTGCTTTTAGAAATGGGTATAAAATCATTTTCTCCAACTAAAAAATGCGCTCAACTTGAATCTTCTAAATCTTTCACTCGAAATCTTTGCGAAAAACACGACATTCCTGGGCAGCCTCAATACCTTGTTTCAACGGATGTCAGTAACTCCGCAGAAAGAGAAAAGTTTTATAAAAAACTTGAAGGTCAAATTGTCATAAAAGCTGATGGCTTACTCGGTGGTAAAGGTGTTTTAGTAGCTGGTGAGCATTTTCAAAGTTTTCAAGAAGTTGAAGATTTCGCTCTGAAATCTATCGAAAAATTTGGACGAGTCGTTTTTGAAGAAAAATTTATCGGGGAAGAATTTTCACTTATCTCGATAGTCGATGGAACCACCGTCCTCGACTGCCCAGCGATACAAGATCATAAAAGAGCTTTTGAAGGTGATATGGGACCGAACACTGGCGGTATGGGATGTATCAGTGATGAGCATCATGCACTCCCCTTTTTGACTCAGGAAGATCTAAATCAGGCACACCAAATCACGGTGCAGACCATGAAAGCTGTCAAAGCAGAAACCAGTGAAGATTTTGTTGGTATCATGTACGGAGGCTTTATGGTGACGAAATTTGGGGTCAAACTCATTGAATACAACGCTCGTTTTGGTGACCCCGAAGCGCTTAACATTCTTCCGATCTTAGAAACTGATTTTGTAGCCGTTTGTGAAAAAGCCATTGAAGGAAAACTGAGTGATATCGGTACATTAAAATTTAAACCCGTCGCAACGGTTGTAAAATATCTCTGCCCCGAAGGCTACCCAGCCAATTCGGTCAAAAATAAACCGATAAAAATTATAGACCCAAGTAAGATAAAAAACTGCTACTTTGCTTCCGTTTCACTTGAAGATAATCAACTAATGCTAAAAGGCTCAAGGGCTATTGGTATCTTGGGAACTGGAAAAAACTTAGCTGAAGCTTTGGCTGACTGTAACGAAAAAATTAAGAATTTCTCCGGGCCTTTATTTCATCGAAAAGACATTGGTACAGAGGCACTCATCGACAAACGAATGCAGCATATGCAAAAGATTCGAAGTTAGATTTTTGATTTTGAGTAAAAACACTAAAGTACCCTCGTTATGCATAGTGTTGATCGAGGTTTATTTATCACTTTCATTCTCTTGACCCTTTTTGGTCTCGTGATGATGAGCTCAATGTCTGTGGCTGGAAGTTTTGATCTTGTCGGGCGGAATAACTACTACTTCGTTCGTCATTTTTTATATATTGTTATCGGGATCCCGGTCTTCTTGCTGGCCTTCAAGTTCCCGCTAGATCTGTTAAGAAGAGTTTCACCTCTGGTATTCATGTTTGCGGTAAGCTTGCTTATTTTGGTCCTCTTGATTGGACAAG
The DNA here is from genome assembly GCA_938021445.1 of uncultured Candidatus Altimarinota bacterium. Taxonomy (GTDB): domain Bacteria; phylum Patescibacteriota; class Gracilibacteria; order UBA4473; family UBA4473; genus CALIGR01. Next base: position 4,382 of record CALIGR010000096.1, on the reverse strand, counting down.
ACTTTGGAACCGCTGCGAAGTCCTGGCTCAAAATTGGCCCTTTTTCCATTCAGCCAACAGAAGTAATGAAACTCAGTATTATTATTTTTTTATCAGCGGTTTTTGCGGGAAAAAGTAATCAGGTCGGCAAAGTTCAGGGCGGGCTCATCCCTTTTATGTTCATACTTGGGATCCCGGCCATTCTGATTATGGCCCAGCCAGATTTTGGTTCACTCCTGGTTCTGGTTCTCACGGCTGCCGCTATCTACTTTGTAGCGGGCGCGAATATCCAACACGTCATCGGGGGGGCGGGAGTAGCGGTGGTGACTGGGAGTGTCGTCATTTTAAGTAACGACTATATCCAACGTCGGATCAATGTATTTCTCAATCCAGATCTTGATCCAATGGGTGCTGGATACCAAGTTAAGCAAGCCCTTATAGCGATAGGATCAGGTGGAGTTTTTGGGCGAGGATTTCAAAACTCTGTGCAGAAGTTTGATTATTTACCCGAGGTCCAGTCTGATACTATTTTTGCGGCTATTGCCGAAGAACTTGGATTCGTTCGGATACTCATACTACTTGGGGCTTACTTTTACATTGCTTATCGCGGTTTTCTGATCGCTCAAAACAGTCAAAACGAGTTTAACCGACTCTTAGCGGTCGGGATTACCTGTTGGATTCTCTTTCAGGCCATGATCAATATTGGCGTAAATCTGGCCCTACTCCCAAACACAGGGATTACGCTCCCGCTTATTTCTTACGGTGGGACCTCGCTTTGGGCGACTTTCGCTGCTTTTGGAATTCTACTCCAGCTCTCAACCCAAACCACAGATAACAAACGTCGTAAGTACGTGTTTTAAACTTTTAAATGAAAGCCGAAAAAAAAATACTGTTAATCGGCGGAGGAACCGGCGGGCACATTATGCCACTTTATCCTCTTGCCACTGAGCTCATTAAAAATGGGCACCAGGTTGATTTAATCGTAAACGATAACGAACTAGACCGACAGATTATAAAAGACAGTTTTGGCCTAAATAGCTCACAGTTTAAAACTTATTATTTTAGGGCCTTCAAAATACACTACCACTTTAGTTTTCAGAGCTTCACCAACGCTTTTAAAATTTTAGGGAGTATACTAAAGGCTAAAAAACTAATTAAAAATCTTAATCCTGATGTAATTTTTTTTAAAGGCGGTTTTGTCGGTTTCCCGTTTCTTCTAGCACTTAAATATCTAAGTCGATTTAAAGGCCGAATATATCTACATGAGTCAGATATTGTCACAGGCACTCTCGGGAAATACTTTGAAAAAAGTGCCGACAAAGTTTTTCGAAACTTTGGGCAAGACGCAACGCCTCTTTTTTATGATAAAAAACTTAAAAAAACAGAAACTAAGTCTGGTGAACTTCAAAATATTCTTATTTTCGGAGGTTCTCAGGGAGCTGAATTCTTGAACAAATTAATTGAACAAAATCAAGATGCACTGCTTCAAAAATACAACATAAAGTTAGTCACCGGGATTCGTGATAAAATCAAAGCATCACCAAAAGATAAAAATTTAAATAAATTAACCGGTAGATTAGAACAATTTGATCTACTCCCTCAAGAAGAAATTATTCAGGCTATTCACGATTCTGACTTAGTCATTACTCGAGCGAGCGGCTCAATATTTCAAATCCTATCTGCCCAAAAAAAATCACTCCTCATTCCTCTTCCTACCTCGGCAAGAGATCATCAAAGACTAAACGCTGAATACTTTAAAGAACAAAAACTAGCTTATACACTTGAACAAAAACACCTAACTGATGAAGTTTTTGTTAACACGATTAATCAAATCCTCAAGGATGAAAAACTAGCAAAAAACCTAAAGTCCTTTAACCTACAAAGCTGTGAGGCTTTAATTACCCAGACAATCACTACATGAAAAAAAACAAATCAAAAGCGATCCATAAATTACTATATACGAGCTTAAGTTTAATACTTATTTTCACACTTTCACCACTTAAATCAGAAGCCACCATTTTCAGCGTGAATGATTTTCTAACTAAAAATGAAGGAGATAGCCTTTCTGCCACTGAATTTAATGAGGTTATTGGAACATTGAAAGGAATTACTCGAGATGATAATAATACCATTGGTGATTTTTCAGATGATAAATGGGGATTTGGAGTCGCTTCCCCATCATCTAGAATCGACTTTGCTGGAGATGTGACTGCTACAAATTATTACGGAAGTGGTGAAAATCTCTCTGGACTCCCTTGGACCAAAACCCCAACTCATATCTACACCCTTAATCGAGCCGGAGTCGGATCAAGTACCTTAGCTCAAGACTTAGTACATCTTAATACCGCTTCAGGCTATCCCGACGCCACAGCCCTTCGTATCGAGGGCGATTACCCAGCTATAAGAATTCAAGAAAAAGACCAAGCCCCAAACGGCAACTGGGAATTAACCGCCTTTAATCAAGACCTCTATATCACAAAAGCTAACAACGACTACTCCTCTCTCGATGTAATTATGACCTTTCTTCCTAACGGAAACGTTGGTATTGGAAACGCAAGCCCTGATCAAAAATTAAAAGTAAATGGAAATATATATGTAAGCAGCAGCTCTGATATCTGTATCGATGGGGGTAATTGTCTTTCAAGTGTTAGCAATGGTGGGAACAGCGAGAACGGAAACATTTACTGGGGAAATAACTCTGGGGCAGACAGTACAAATGAAGCTGAGAACAATACGGCTATCGGCAATAGCTCGCTTGAGAATAATCAAAGTGGAGATGAAAATGTAGTGATTGGCTATATGGCCGCCAACGGAAAAGATAACGGTAGTGAAATAATCGATCGCGCTGTCATACTTGGGGCGTATGCGGGGGATGATTTAAAAACAAGTCACGAAAATATACTTATTGGTCATAGTGCTGGGAGTTTAATTCAAAACGGATCAAGAAACATTGTTATTGGAGCCAATCAAGAAGTCGCTCAAAAAAATGGAAATGACCAGCTTAACATTGCTGGTATTATTCATGGGGACTTAAGCAGTGGGAGAATTGGAATCAATGAGGACAGCCCTAGTTACACACTTGATGTAGATGGAACGATCCGAGGCGACAATGTCTCTCCTTCTGACGCAAGCCTTAAAACAAACATTCAAAATTTGGACTCACCAAAAATCTTAGAAAAAGTACTAAAACTGGAAGGTAAAAAATACAACTGGAAAAAGACCCCAGAAGCCAATCCTGAATACGGTTTTATTGCCCAAGAAGTTGAAGTTATTTTCCCTGAAGTGGTGAGTACAGACGATGAAGGGATCAAGTCACTCAACTACCAAAAGATGATCCCACTTTTACTTGAGGCTATCAAAGCGCAACAAGCAGAAATCGAACTGCTAAAATCATAAAACTAGACTTTCTAAAAATCCCAATCTAAATAGGGTGTGAAGGTAAAATTTCCCACAAATTTTCTCATGTCTCTCTTTTTAAAGTATCGACCACAAACTTTTAGTGACCTCGTTGGACAAACGAGTGTGCGCAAAACACTTCAAAACGCTTTAAAATCAGAAAAACCGGCTCACGCTTATTTGTTTACCGGAAGCCGAGGAACGGGGAAAACGTCTACCGCTCGGATCTTTGCTAAAGGACTTAACTGCCAGAACCTCAAGGACGGAGACCCGTGTGGGGCTTGTGATTTCTGTACCGGCACGGCGAATGGAACTTTAGTCGATGTGATCGAAATCGACGCCGCTTCAAACCGAGGAATCGACGAAATTCGAGATTTAAGAGATAAAATCAACTTTGCCCCTAATATCGCCAAGCGAAAGGTCTACATCATCGATGAGGTACACATGCTCACTAAAGAAGCGTTCAACGCGCTCCTTAAAACGCTTGAAGAACCACCAGATCATGCTTTTTTCTGCCTCGCCACAACCGAGCTTCATAAAGTTCCAGAAACGATCATCTCTCGTTGTCAGGTTTTTTCCTTTCAGCGCTTCATGCTCGAGCAGCTCGTCGAAAGACTCGAGTACATCTGCGCCGAAGAAAACATCATTTATGATAAAACCAGTTTAGAGCTCATCGCTCGAAAAGCGGAAGGTGGACTAAGAGACGCGATTTCAAGTCTAGAGCAGACCGCCGCTGAATGTGAACAAAAGCTTACCGAAGATCAAGTGAGATCAAGTCTCGGGATCTCTAATAGTGAAACGCTTGAGAACTTTTATAAATCGCTTGCCGGTAATCAAACGCAAGAAGGATTAGATATTTTAAATCATATTGCTACACAAGGTCAGGATTTCAGGACTTTCGGTCATGACTTTTTAGGATTTCTAAGAGAAAAAATGTTTCAGTGCCTCAACACGGATGAAGTACATTACGTAATTAAATGCATTGAAGAAATTGAAAAAGCGCTTGG
>CALIGR010000095.1 GCA_938021445.1 uncultured Candidatus Altimarinota bacterium | reverse complement strand
GCTAAGGTCACCATTCCTGTATCATGTGGTCTTGGAGAAAGCTCGGAAAACCAGACTTTATTTTTCCCGATAAAAAACTCAACGCCCCAAATACCCGCCCCGCCCAGTGATTTAGTCACCTGATCGGCCATCGCTTGAGCTTCTTTTAGTCGTGCCTCACTGATCACGCAAGGCTGCCAGCTCTGCTGGTAATCCCCTCGCTCTTGATGATGACCAATCGGCGCACAAAACAAAGTAGGACCGTTTTTTTGAGTAACGGTGAGTAGTGTTATTTCAAAATCAAAATCAATAAATTCTTCTACAATCACTTCTATTAAGTCCCCCCTTGAACCGGCTACTGCATAATCCCAAGATTTTTTAATATCGTCTTTGGTTTTAAGATAAGACTGCCCTTTTCCGCTACTCGACATCAGTGGCTTCACCACACAAGGAAGTCCAATTTCTGAAACCGCTTTTTCAAGTGATTCTAGAGAATCTGCATATTGATAATTAGCGGTATTTAGGTTTAAGTCTTTGGCAGCGAGATCTCTTATCGCCTTTCGATTCATGGTGAAATTGGCCGCTTTTGCTGACGGTACTACCTGAATCCCCTGCTGCTCATAATCATAAAAACGCTCCGTTCGGATCGCCTCTATTTCGGGGACAATGAGATCTGGTTTGTGCTTCTCAACTACCCTATCCAGTAAATCACCATCCAGCATATCTATGACTTCAAAATCATCCGCGACTTGCATCGCTGGTGCTCCGGCATAACGGTCTACCGCAATGACTCGCTGGCCGAGCCGCTGACAGGCAATGACAAACTCTTTACCAAGCTCTCCCGCGCCAAGAAGTAGAATTGTTTTTTGCATCAACAAAATTTTAACTAATTTTCTTACTCAGATACACTAATAGTTATAAAATTTATGGCAGAGAATGAATAAAAACACTGGTAAACACTCTCCGCCTTTTCTGAAAGTTAATTTTCCTCAGTATTTCAGACAGGTTTTTGAGGCCCTTAAACTTGATTATGAAGTCGTAAAAACTGATGAACGACATCTTTTTGGTGTTTCTATAAAAGATCAAAAATACTGGTTTGATACTCAAATCTTACCTGAAGACCAGACGCCAGCCTATTACCCACTCATTGAGAGCAATGCTCTAGCTCTGGCTCGAGACAAGCTGAGTTTTCATACGCTGCTCATGCATGAAGGACTTCCCTCTATTCCTACCTTTTTATGTAAGAATTTAGCAGAAGCTTCCTCTTTAGATATTCAGTTTCCTGTTTTTTCTAAACCTACCAACGCTACCTTAAGTGCACATTGCTACCGATCTGATACGCCTGAAGCGCTTACTAAAAATCTGACACAAACCTTTCAGCATTCTGAAGATGAGGTGATCGTGCAACCCTACATTGACCTGCCTGAATTTCGAGTGGTAACCGTCAAATCCAAAATCATCTACGCCTACCGAAAAGGAAAACCAGAAATAATCGGCAATGGCACAGATACTATAAAAACACTTATAAATAAATTTAACGATAATGTGTTTGGAGCGAAAATTCCGACCAATTTATATCGAGAGATAGACACCGATAAAGTCTTAAATCTTGATGAAAAAATGACCTTTGCTGACATCACGAGCTTCTCCAGTGGAGGAACGGTCTTGGAGTGTTTTGATCCCGAAGATATACCTCAAGAAACCCATACATTTTTTAAAAGTATTCATCAAAAACTAGGCCCTGGATTTTCTGTTTTAGGCTTTGATGTTTTTGGACCTCATATTGGCAATATCCAATATATCATCGAAGCCAATGCCAACCCCGGAAACTTCGGACTGCCGACTGAGTGGATTTATAATATCTACCGTGAATTGTTTAAACTTGAAAGCTAAAGCAAATCTAAACTAATTTTTCGGCAATCTTCACCGCATTGAGTGCCGCCCCTCTAAGGAGCTGATCTCCACAGACAAAAAAGTCTAAACCGTTTTTGCCAAACACTAGATTTTGCCGGATCCGACCAACTTCAACATCAAATTTGTGAGTACAGGTTATAGGCATTGGGTATTTCAGTTTTTCTTGATCATCAACTACCTCTAGACCTGAAATATTGCTTAGCGCTTCTCTGGCTGATGCTGGGGTGATTGGTTGTGTGGTCTCAATCGTGACACTTTCTGCATGCGCTCGAAAGGTTGGAATTCGAACCGCTGTACAAGAAAGCCTTAGATCTGGTTCTCCAAAGATTTTTTGTGTTTCCCACGTCACTTTCATCTCTTCTTTGGTGTACCCATTTTCCTGAAAAGTATCGATCTGTGGGATCAGGTTAAACGGGATCGGGTGCGCAAACTTATCACAACTGACTTTCTCCCCTGCTAGATAGTTCTTCGTCTCGGCCTCAAGCTCATTCATAGCAGCGAGACCTCCACCTGAGGTTGCTTGATACGTCGAGATGATTACTTTTTCCAGGCCAAATTTTTTATAAAGTGGGTAAAGAGCCATCACTAAAATAGCGGTCGTACAGTTTGGATTAGCTATCAATTTTGAGTCCCCAATACTTTCAACATTAATCTCTGGCACCACCAGTGGTACTGACTCGTCATACCGAAATGCCGAAGACTGATCGATGACCGTCGCTCCTTTTTCGGTCAACTTATGAGCGTACTCTTTCGCAAAATCACCATCTACACACAAGAAAATGATGTCTGACTCTTGTGCTGATGCTAAGTCAAACGCTGTATAGGTCATTTCACCAAAAGGCGTTTCTACTTTTTCCCCGGCTGAGCGAGGAGACGAAAAAAGCATGAGATGATCTTTGTCTGTTGGGAAGTTCAGCTGATCCAGACAATGAATGACTTCTTTTCCCACAACGCCTGACGCACCGATAATCGCTATATTTTTAAGCATGTTTACAATTTAAAACTATATAAGAGGGAGATAAAATGGCTCATCTCTCATAAAGCTAAGAGATTCTAAATCTTTACACATCGCTTCAACCTGAGTCTGCTTACACTTGTCAGTTACTAAGACGAATGGGAGTTTTGATTTGTCCTCAATCGGCAACTGCCAAACCGAATCAATCGAGACGTCATTTTTAGACGCCGCTTTTCCAACCGCTTCGACTACCCCGACTCCATCCTCTATATAAAACCGAACGTAAAATTTTGATTCAAAGTCGGCCGTAAATCTCTGTTCTTTAGGCTGAGCGAATGCTGAGGACTGATCAGCCTTTGCCATTCGGACTAGATCTGAGACAATAGAAGTGCCTGTTGGCAACGATCCAGCGCCTTCTCCAACTAAAAGGGTC
>CALIGR010000094.1 GCA_938021445.1 uncultured Candidatus Altimarinota bacterium | reverse complement strand
AATCTTTCATTTTTATTTTCGTCCTAAAGCATAATTAATCCGTCAAAAAACAAAAGAAACCGATCCCGAAGAATCAGTTTCTTTTTAATAAGTTAGTTTTGTTTACTTGAGCCACTAAGCGTAAACAGACTCTTTTCCGTACTCGGTCACGAGAAGGTAGTAAACCGCGGCACGTTGCTTTTGACGTCCTGAAGGACATCCAGCGATTCGCTCAACTACAGCATCCAGTGCGGCTCGCCCAGCAGCCGCGTCCGATTCACCAAGCTTATCAGCCATAAAGTTTTTAACGATATAATCCATTTCATCGTCATCCGTTCCAGCTACCATCGTAGCGTCCATACTTGTTTTTGGGACTTTCGCCGCAATGGCTTCCAAAAGGCCCATGTTTGGGCTTTCACCAAGCTCACCAAGCTGAGCCGCCGCTTTTTCTACTAATTCCGCAGTTGTCATTTTTGTAGGGGTTAGGTTAGTTTAAATTTATAAGAGTTAGATCAATTTTGTCAAAAGGAGGCAATTTCAAAGTTTCAAAAACTAAACGGCGACCGCGACAATAAAGGGTCTTATACTTTTATCTTTGACTCCATGATCTTCAACCGACTCAACCTTAAACCCAGCATTTTTGAGCTGTGTCAAAAAGTCATCTTTTCTAAACATATGAACTAATTTCATTCCATAAAGGCGTAACATAATCGGTAATACCAATTTTCGCATCAAGACATTCATTTCCCCAAGACACGGTGTCTTGGTAATAAACACACCTTCTTTTTTCAGCACCCGACGCGCTTCCACCAAAGCTAAATCAACGTCATCGACTAAGTGATAAATATTGTGTCCCATCACGACATCAAAAGATTTTGAATCAAACGGCATTTTATCAGCCTTCGCTTCAATAAAACCTATATTTCCAATCTTAGCCTCTACCGCTTTTTTTTCCGCAATTTTGATCATCTCAGAAGCAATATCCGTTCCAATAAATTTCTTACATTTTAACGCGTGTCTCAGGGCTGTAGTCCCCGTCCCACACCCGACCTCAAGTACACGCATTTCAGGCGTCAGAAAATCTTGAGTCCGATCAATAGAGCGTTCATACCCCTTCATATCTGAAACCTTACTTTTCGCATACTTACGAGCCTGTTTATTCCAAAAGCGTACTGAAGGGTGTGTTGTGAATTTATTACTCATTCTATTTTGTATAAAAAATTTGTTCAAAGTTAATTTTTTCTATTCAAGCTCCAGTCCAACATCCCAAAGATCCTCACCATTGAGCTTCATGTAAAACTCATGATTTGGATTTTGCTTAATCGTTTCCTCAATGGTATAAACCGTCTGACTCACAAGAGGGACATACTCCGCGACTTTTACCACCGTAAAGCTAAGCGCCAGGAGCCACACCACCGCTAAAATTCCAAACAACCATCCAGTGATAACTCGCCTTTGAAAACAAAGACTGATCCCCACCAGGAAGATAAAAATCGCTGGTAAAATAACACACGCATAAACACTAAGCGCCATGACCTGTATCTCGTTTTGCGAAACGTTTAACTGATCCAATATTTCCGCACTTTTCGGGTCCATCATAAATTCAAACTGACCAAGGAATACGGCCATAAAAAACGTTGAAAAAACAAAAATCATCCCGCTCGAAACGAGCAGCAAGAAAGCGCCCAAAATTTTTCGTGCAATAGGCCAAACCTGTTGCAAAAACCCAACAAACAACCCAAAGACAATAACCGGGAAAGCCAAGGCTTTTTGACCGATGGTTTTGGTCGGAACGGTCTTAATCTTTTCTTCAATATAGTTTTTGATATTCCCCAAATTGGTTGGTTTTCCTTTCGCGCTTAACTTTTGCGCCGAGGTCTTCGCTGCTGGCACAATCACCCATAAAATCAAATAAGCGAAGAGGCCAAATCCACCCCAGAAAACGAGCAGAATAAAGATCACACGAACGATAACCGGATCAACCCCAAAATAATGAGCCACTCCAGACCCCACTCCGCCTAAAATAGCCTCATCTTTATCTCGGTACAGTCGTCGAGTCTCTCCAGATTTGATACCCGTGTGAGCCTCCGTCTCCGTATTTTTATTAACTTCTTCGGCCTCTTCATCATCAAAATCCTGGACTTGTCCAAGTTCTATCATAACGGTCTCGACATCACCAAGCGTGACCGCTTTTGTCAGGCTTCTTTTTTTGGCTTTAAATTTTTCTGCAATTCCTGACTCTATGTCCGCCACGATCTCATCCCCCGCTTCGTTGGACTTAAAATGCGCCGCAACCTCCTCGAGATATTGCTTCAACTTTGTGTGAGCTGATTTTTCAATCGCAAAAACTAAACCGCCGATAGTGATATTGATAACTTCTTTCATCATAATTAATTAAGTTTAGACATAGATTTCACCAAGCTTTTCCACGTTCCCTCTAACTCCTTAAGCGTCGCCGTCCCCGCCTCCGTCAGCGCGTAGTATTTCCTGGGCGGCCCACTCTTAGATTCCTGCCATTCGTACTGGAGCAGCCCTTCACGCAAGAAACGATTGAGCAGTGGATAGAGTGTCCCCTCCACCACGAGCAAATCAGCTTTTTTGAGATTCGCCAAGATCGTCGCCGCGTACCCTTCATCATTTTTGATACTGCACAGCACGGCGTACCCGAGAAGCCCTTTCCGCATCTGCGCCTGCTTTGATGAAATGGAATCAATTTCTTTCATTATTTTTTGTATTACCCACTACCTTGTAATAAAAGGTAGCTTTTTAAAAATAAAAGTGCAAGTTTTTTTATTTAAATGAGCAGAGTTAAATCAAGCTGGTTCAAAAACAGTGTGGCGACGCACATTTTTGATTCCTCCTTTAGCAATAAAGTAAGACTCACTTATACCCAGTATTTCTAAGTTCTTTCGAATTTCACCAGGAGCTAGGCTACTTCCTGGGTGAATCGCTACGGTTATGACGCACTCAGGGCTCGCTTCATTCTTAAACTGATGATGACTCCCTTTAGTTCTAAGCAAGTTTACACCTGGGATTTTTTTTAATGCACGAGCAAAATCATCTCTATCAACTCTCCCACTCAGCTCAAACCGAGTAACTCTGTTGCGAGTATCAAGTCCGTCTGGTCGAGGCACAACCTTGCTCAGGTCAGCTACATCAGATTCGACCTCATCGATTTCTTCATCACTAATCACCTCACCAGGCTTAAGTTGGCTTGAGTACTCATTGTCATCCGTTTTTGCCGACAAATATTGATGAAGTGCTTTAGCCACAAGCCACCTCAAGCCGTCATAATTATCTGATCCGATAGTCTCTTTATGGTCTGTTAAATAGCCATAACATGTCAATTCCCCAGTGCTTCTGGAGACTCCAAACCGCATTACTTTTTCGTAGGCTCTATCATTTTCAGATTTCGATCCATTATAAAATGAAATTTCTCCTCCCTCTTTCACTTGCGGAGGAATAACTTTCAACGACGGATCTAAGCTTAATGAAACAAGGCCATAGGCATATTCTCGAGCGTTCTCCGCAGGGAGTAGATCCATACCACCAATATGAATATGAATCTTAACTCCTCCCTCAAGTCGCACCGTTGTTTCATGACTTGCTAACAATCTGTAGCGAGCCATATCAAAAACATCCTCCATATACTTATCGGCGGAAAATGAATCATTTTCTGCACTGGTCTTTATTTGCGCTAAGGTTCCAGACCCTCTATCCACTTGCATTTGCTTATGAAACAAGTCATAGGCAAACATAGCTGGGATCAGATTTGCTTTCGATTCTTTGGAGTGCAATCCACGTGCCGCTTCGGTCCCATACACAAAATCAGAAAAGGCGCCCTTATTTTTATAAAGAAGCTTTCCAACGCCAACGGTGAAATATTGACTAGCGGTATTCACAAAATCACGTGCTAATTTTTCAGAGAAACCCCCTTTGTCCAAGTATGGCCCAAGTAGATTCTCTAAACTTTCATAAAGCTCTAAGAACAGATTTCTTATATTTTCAGCGGTAAGCTGGAGACCTTCTTCTTGGCTAGAGGATGAAACAGTCATGCCTAAGCTCTGCTGCAACTGGCCCACAGAGCTCCTAAGCAATTCCATCGCCAGTTCTTTATCTCTTCGTCCTAAAGTTTTGTCAACAGTTCTACGAACCTGATTTTCTTCGCTTAGTATCCGGCCTACGAAAGGAGAACGCATTAACCGACGGATATTAGAGCTAAACTTCATTCCCACTTCTTGGATTTCTTCAAATTCAAATTTTTCAGCAAAAAAATCAGTCATAAACTTCCGAGCCAAGTTATGTACCTGGCTTCGAAGCTCGTGTCCATCTTCAAGAGTCACCAAATAATCAGTTTGTTCCTCTGGATCAAGTTCTACTAAGATCTCTTCAAGCTCTGAAAGCTGTGAATTTCCTAAAACTTTGACCAGTTGATCCAGTGCTTCATGCTCAATTTCTTGGGCCTCTAACGGAGATTTCACTGATTCATCATCAACAATCATCAAAGTCAATAAAAAACTATTCTCAAAAAAATGCAACAAAAATAACAAAAAGCTAGAGAGAAGCTAAAAACTATCCTCTCACTCCCTCAAGATACGCTCCATCTTCTTACCCCTCGCGAGTTCATCAATAAGCTTATCCATATAACGAATTTTTTTCATCAGCCCGTCTTCCATATCCTCCACTCTCCAACCACAGATAACGCCTGTGATCTTATCAACGTTTGGATTTAGCTGAGGCGCTTCATCAAAAAAAGTCTGAAAATCAACTCTGGTCTCAATTTGTGTCTCAAGCTCGGCTTCGCTGTATCCCGTCAGCCAACAAATAATCCGGTCCACCTCAGCCTTTGTTTTCTCTTTTTTCTCCGCTTTTGCGACGTAGTGCGGATAAACCGCAGCAAAGGCCATACTGAAGATCTTGTGTGTTTCCATTACTAAAACACTAGCTCAAAAGGAGCGAAGGATCAAATGGCGGAGAGACAACCTAGTTTTTATCGACTAAGAATAATCATCTCAACCTCTCTCAACCAGGGCTTCTCTTCAATATTTTCGTGCACCACATCCACACAGGTCTGAAGCGTTGAGGCAAATACTGGACATCTACCATTCAAAAACTTCACACCAAAATAAGCCGGGACACCAACTAACATCTCAGAAGCCGGCTCTTGATCTTTGTCTTTCGGGACAAACCAAACGGTAGCTTCGTCTCCCCGGGAAGCTAACATAAGCAACTTATCCGCTTCTGAAGCTGAAAACCCCCTAAGTAAACTCAATGCCTCATAGAAATTAGTGGTTGCTAGTGTCTCCTCTGCCTCAAGGTTATCATAAGTTTCGCCTTCTGGAAACGGAAGCGATCTACCTTGTCGCTCATGACTAAAATAATACCAAGTTCTCGCCATCCCGATCAACGTCGCGCCATTATCCTTCTGCTGTTGAATCCTTGCTTTAAGTTCTGAAAACTCTGGCTCAAAATCCAATAAATCAGCTTCATACCCAATGATCCCCTCTTCCCACATACGTGGTAAAAAAACGGCTCTTTGGGCTAACGTCATCACTCGATGGTCGTACTGCTCATATATTTCTCTAAAAGCCTTTTCTTGCTCTGAGTGTAGATTCATCCTTTCCATTAGGCCATTATAAAGCTTTATCAAAAAAAAGCAACCAACCTAAGAAGCATAAAATGGTGAAAACTAATACTGAACAATTTTATTATACAAGGCTTGATCCATAGACAATCGTCATCCCAATCAAATAGAGGCCAAGTAGAAAGACGTTTCTTGGGTTGCCTGAGAGTTTTGGTGTTTTGATTTCTGATACATTTAAGATCGCGAGACTCACAATAGACGTATACAAAACTAGAGAAAACACGCTATGACTAAGCACACTTTCTAGTAAAAAGATGGCCACTAAAATTAAACCATTATTATCAAGGGCCAAGCCGGTATATTGAGTCCCACCGTCGAGACCATAAACATTAAAGTAGCTCAACCGGAGCGTGGCCGCCGCGACGATCAGAAACGCCCCAAATAGGTATAGAGGTTCAAAGGCACCAAAACTTAATAGTAAAACCGCCGGAACAACTCCAAAGTTTACAACATCGATCATACTATCCAGCTGCCCGCCAAATTTTGCATCCGTGGCGGTTCTTCCTTTCATCTTTCGGGCCACGAGCCCATCTGACCAATCAAACGCAACAGCCCAAACGATGCCAATCATGGCGGCGTAGAAAACACCCAGGATACTAAAGTAGATAGCCAAAAGACTACAGGCCAATCCGGCGAGAGATAAAAGGTTGGGAAGGTCTCTCACGTAAGAGAGGATGGTTGGATTTTCTTCGGTGAAATTATTTTTTTTCAACATAAATAAAAAGGATTTCTAAAATTTAGAATTTCAGAGTACCGCATTACATTTAATTGTACTAATAAACCCCTCTAGATACAGTGTCTATTATGATTATATATACTGTTGGTACTTTTGATTTACTACACGTTGGCCATTTAGCGCTACTCGAGCACTGCAAGACTATGGGAGACAGGTTGATAGTCGGGGTCGCTTCTGACAAAGTCGTAAATTCTTATAAACCGAATGTCCCAATAATTCCGCTAAACCAAAGAGTGGAAATGCTTCAATCGTTAACCTGCGTTGACGATGTTCAGCCTTATTATGAGCTTGAATATGTATCCGCTTGTAAGGACTTAAAGATTGATATTTTTGTAATTGGAGAAGACTGGGGATCTGATCCACACAATATTGCCGTAGAAAAATTTTTAAAATTGAATAAAAAAAAGATCGTTCAAATCGACTACAGTCCGCGAAATTCATCCACAAAAATAAAACAAGAGGTTCTATCTCAGTCCTGTAGAGTCGTCTGAGAGTAACGTAGCTGACTTTTTTCTGATGTTTTAAAATGGCGGCCTGTCCGCCGCAGCTTTAGCGTAGGTGGAAGAGGATGGGATGACTACGTGTGTTTTCAGTCGGCGCTCAGAAAATGCCTACGGCGCTTTTTTCACTTCTCCTTTAACATCGAACCCCTCTTTCAGATACGGGTTCTCATATTTCATAACTAGAAAAAACGTTCAGGCTTGAAAGCCTAAACACTTTTTCTGGCGGAGAGTTTGGGAGCTTATCAGGAACTAAGGAGGCTAATATTTTCAACTTGTTAAAAATAAAAATACCTATACCCTAGGTGTAGGTATAAAAAATAACTATGATTATCCCTGAGTACAAAAAACAACTTAAGATCTCTCTAAAAAAAGCCCAAGGCACTCTGTCCAAGGTGGACTCAATGATTGAAGCTGAGGAGTACTGCCCTAAAACAGTGCAGATGATTAGTACAGTTGAGGGGCTCCTTCGCGGTGCAAAGCTTAAAATGCTTGAAAATCATTTACAAACCTGTGGAGCGAAAGCTATGGCCTCAGCGGATGAAGCTGGTAAAGCTGAATTCGCTAAAGAGCTTGTTAAAGTTCTAGATGTCTCATCTCGTAAATAACATGGAACATCAACACCATCACGAACTAGAAGAAACAGGCATTCAAGCTTATTGGTCTTTGATCCTGGTGCTGATTTTCGTAACAGGACTAACTCTTCATCTGGGTTGGGTTCGGGGCGAATATAACTTATTTATGACGCAGATAAACCCTTCATTTGATCCGAAGAATTTGATGATTGATTTTATGGGGCTCTTCTTCCTGTTTTTTGCTTTCTTTAAGCTGCTGGACGTAAAAGCTTTTGCCGATGCATACCGAAGTTATGATATTCCGATCAAAATTTGGCCAACCTGGGGATACCTTTATCCATTTGTAGAACTTAGCTTTGGTTTGTTATTACTTCACCGAATAGAGCTGTTTTGGACGAACGTAGCCATAGTGGTTGTACTTGGTGCAAGTATCATTGGTGTTGTTCAAAGCGTAATGCAAAAGAGAAAGATCAAATGTGCCTGTCTTGGAACAGGATTTAACTTACCTATGACTCAAGTAACTATCATTGAAGATGCGGCTATGATACTTATGGCCGTATTGATGCTCTTGATGACGCTTTAAAAATGCAAGAAATAAACTTAGCCGAATTCAGATCAATTTTAGAAAAGCATCCCAAAGACACAGTCTTTGTAGATGTGAGAACAACAGCCGAATATAAGGCTGAACATATTAAGGGAGTACAAAATATTCCTTTAGACGAAATTAAAAGCAGACTTGAGGAACTCAAATCCTACAAAAAAATTTACTTACACTGCCAATCTGGGACACGGTGTCGTAAGGCTTTTGAAAACATTCAAGCCAGTCTTCAAAACCAATCAATACTGATATTTACTGGTGGCATTGAGGCTTGGAAAGAAGCTGGCTTGCCACTCACGCAAAACCGAAAAATAATTCCTATCATGAGGCAGGTAATGATTACGGCTGGGAGCCTTATACTGATTGGCTTTATTCTTTTTGTCCTAGAGTGCTCAGCAGGTGTATACTTGATGGCATTTGTTGGGGCGGGGTTGCTCTTCGCTGGTATTACTGGCTGGTGTGGAATGGCAAGACTTCTAGGCCTAATGCCTTGGAATAACTAAAATATTTTTAATTTTTATATCTCATGAAAAAAATTCTTCTCTTACTCGTTTTAACTACCATTTTTATAGCTGGTTGTTCTACTCAAAAGAATCCGACAGAAAAAGATTTTGGAGGAGCCATAAAAGCTATTGATGGCCTTATTTACGACTTTGGAAACATCGATATCAACGGTGGTATTGTTTCTAAAACCTTTAAATTTGAAAACACAGACTCCAAATCATTAGCCATCTATGAAGCTACTACGTCTTGCGGTTGCACGACTGGAGAGATCCGTTTAGGGAGTAAAAATTACGGACCGTTTGGCATGCATAACCAAACGAAACAAACAATCGAAATACCACCACAAAGCACGTTCGAAGTGACTATTTCTTATGATCCGCTGTTTCATGGCCCTAGTGATTTGGGCCCAAGACAAAGAACTCTTTTCCTGTTTTCTAGTGCTGCTGCGGACGGAGAAGTCGTAAGAAATTACGAAGGCAAACCAAATTTCACTGAGATAAGCGTTAAAGGTAATGTGATAGACAGCTAAATCTCTAAAAAAATGGAAATTGCCCAACGCCGTCTAAAAGAATTCAAAAGATGCCACAAAGGTTTTGGGAATTTAGTGTTTCATATTCTTGGCTTTACGCTTATAGGGCTTGGAATTTTTTATAAAGAAGTATTTTGGGTTTTAGGCGGAGCCTTAACGCAAGAAATAGGCCACTTCTATCAATATAAAAAAACAGGAGATAAAAAAGATAGCCCCCTTCATTGCTTTAAAGCCCAGCTCTTTTTTGCGTATCCTTTGTTGGCTATTATTGTTCTATACGTTCTCTATTCATAGCATTAAAAATTATGTCCTCTTGCTCACATAATCACCATAACCAAGAATCAAAGAATCTTGGTATCGTCTTTTTGCTTAATTTTGGTTTTGCCATTCTCGAATTTATTGGCGGAATATTAAGCCAGAGTACAGCACTGCTCTCAGATGCTATTCACGATATGGGTGATGCGTTAGCGATTGCTTTAGCATGGGTGTTTGCCAAAATTGGACAAAAAGGACGCAGTGATAAATTCTCTTATGGCTACAAACGATTTTCATTGCTTAGTGCTTTGATCGGCAGCTTGATTTTGGTTTTTGGGGCAATGGCTATGCTTATTTTAGCGATTAGCAGATTACAAAGCCCAGTTGAAGTTCATAGCGATTTAATGATCTTATTTGCCATTTTAGGGGTAGCTGTAAACGGTTTTGCGGTTTTAAAAATTAGATCAGGAAAAACGCTCAACGAACAAGTTATATCATTCCACCTACTCGAAGATTTGTTGAGTTGGATTGCTGTTTTAATTGGGGCAATAGTAATTTATTTTACAGACTGGTACTGGCTTGATCCTCTTATGGCTATTGGAATTTCTTTATGGATTTTTGTACATGGTTTACAAAAAGGCGGCAAAGTAGCTCAATTATTTTTGCAATCTGTACCCGATGGAGTGGATCAAGAGGATTTAATGAAAGCTTTAACACAGATACCTGAAATTGAAGAAGTTCATGATTTACATTTGTGGTCATTAGATGGAGCGGCCAATATTGGGTCTTGTCATATTATTATCAAAGCAAACTCAAAGACCGACACTCTAAAACAAAAAATTCGAGACTGCTTTGCAACGTTTCACGTACAACATGTTACGATTGAGCTAGAAAGCCCATTAGATACTTGTCCACATCAAGAATGTTAAGAGTGTTTAGGAACTTAACAGCAACTAAACAAAAAGCATTTATGCAAAGGCTAAAACCTTTATGGAAAGGCTTAAAATTTAAATGGCGGAGAGTTTGGGAGCTTATGAGGGAATAGAAATGATATTAAATGTAACTTTCTACTAGTTTTTTTATGTGAATATTTTCTGGCAGATTAATTTCATCTGTGAAAACTATCTGATCTTCATTAATACTAATTACATAAACTTTAATAAGATCGGCCTCTTCTATGGAAAAACCATAACGTAGTAACCAAATTTCAGAAGCATCATTCGTTCCATATTTAAAATAATTAACCATCTTCTCTGCTCTAATATCAGAGGTGTCGGCATAAAATTGCCCAAATGCTGCTACAAAAATATCTGTGAGAGAAAAGGATATCACTTTATCTAAGAAATCATATGTGTCATACACTATTAAGTCATAGTTCAATTCATTCACTAGCATTTGGCCAAAACGAGAGGGCCTAACGTTTCTTAGGTTTGAATTCGGCAAACTGTAAGGAATAACCGAGTATTCAATACTTATTTTGGCAATAGTGTCATTTGCTTCTTGCTCTGTTATTTGACCCTTTTTCACTAACTTTTTTATTTCTCTCTGTCGTTTTTGATTTGTTAGATAGTGGTATCTCAAACCTAATAATTCTCTAAAAGATTTTCCTTGTATCTGCCACAACAAGATAGTTATAGAAGCAGACAAAATAGTCTTTTCACCGCTATATAAATCTCTTCCCAACGAAACTTCATAAATTCCAGCAAGTGTCTCTTTCAGTATTTTTTTGTCAGTCTTTGAAAGATCTTGATATTCGCTTCCCGTCATTATTTCTCCTGAATTAAACAGAAAATCTAATGCAGTATTAATAAAATTCTGAGTTTTTTTTGATCTTAGTCTCTCTACTCGTGTTTTAGGTAGATTATATTCATTACTAATGTTTTCCTCCTTCACTGCATCTACAAACTCTTTTACATTACTTGGTAGATCTTTCGTGTCTTTATCTAGCTGAGACATTGTCGATATCCGAGATTCGCCATTTAACCTCTCAACAAAATTCTTAACATTTTTTACTATAACAAACCCATAATCAAAATGATTAGCTATGTTCGTTGTTCTCCCCGCTCTACCAATGAGATTTTTAAGCCCCAAGGTTTTATCCTCAACACTGCCTTGTAATATAGCATTCTCAATCCAAACAACATCAAACGGCATGTTCACTCCTTGAATCAGGGTTGAAGTTGCAAAACATATTCTTGCAAAATTAGCGTTAGTGAATCTCTCAATTAAAAAACGTACATTTAAGGGTATTGATCCATGATGAATAACTACCCCCCTTTTCATTAAATCAATTAACTCTGAGTTCTTATCATTAGCGCCAATAAGACTTTCTATTTCGTCAATAATTTCCAAGCCTCGTATATCTGTGATTGGTTCGCATAACTTTATATATCGGTGGAATTGAACTTCAAAGCTTCTGTCATAGATAGAGCTTTTACTAATATAAATAAGGATAGTTCCTCCGGCTAAAAGTTTTTCTTCGACAATATCCATAGGGCAGTTTACTTTGTTTTTTATTAAATGTGCTTCTTTTATAAAAGGTGAAAAAAAATTAAAACTCGTCGAGCTCTCTTTGTACTCTAAGTAAATTTTACCAACAGTCTTTTGCTCATAAGCCATGAAGGCAGTACCCTCATTAAAACTGTGTTTTTGTATTTGCGCTTCAGGATTGTCTACAAAAGGGTGTGCAAAAACTTTTTTTGCCGAGGGAAACATTCTTTCTGATCTTCTTACGAATGCATCAAAGGTAGTTCCCCTAATTCTCTCTTCTGATATTTGGGCTTCATCATATAAAAAAAGTGATGGGTTATATCTTTCCGAATGCTTAAATATTTCGACAGCCCTCTCTGGTGTAACTATAAAAATTCTTCTTCTTGTTTTTCTTTTATTCACGTCATCTATGAACTGAAGGACTAATATATCTTTTTGATCCGAAGTCATTTTCTTAACGACTAAAACGTATTCTGCAACTAGTGCTCTAGATGGGACGACTATAACGACATCTCCCTCTTGATCGTTAATTAATTCACGAAATAAAAAAGATTTTCCGGCACTAGTAGGGGCCGAAAATGAAAAAATTCTATTTTCAATTATTCTTTTTCTTATGCTAGCCTGAACAGGTGTAAAAGCTTGATTCGCCTCCGAAACAATAGCTCCTGCAAAAATGGAATAAGAAAAACTAAGTAAATCTTCTGGTTCAGATGTCTTATAAAAAAGACCTAGCAAATACATCAACTTTTGCTCTTTTTTTTCAAAAACATCTGAATGAAAATGCTTTAAATAAGAAAGTTTTTCTAAGTCCTCATTTTTTATTGGGCCCAGCGTATGGAGCCTATCTAAAATTTCAGCAAGAATAGAATCCGGGCGCTCTGAATTAATAAGATCTTTAATCATGCTGATTTAACGCCTATAATATAAAGTTCATCACAAGCTCCAGATATCAATTTAATATGCTTATTCGCAAGAGAGTTCATGAGTATTTTTTCATGATCATTTGAATTCATTGAAAACGCAACAATAAACCCCCTCTTACCTGCCTCTAGATTTTTCAAAGAAAATATACAACCAAAGTGCGCTAAGTGCACTGCATCTCTTTTGTCTTTTTCTTCTCCGATAAAATCATAAATTTGCTCTGCTGCATCCCCATAGGAATTCCCATTACTAACAAACTTCGACTCCCCAAAAGAAAATTTGTAGCCCGGACTCAATGTGTGAAAATCAAAGCCATGATTATTTTTTTTCTTTTCTTTCCACAATTCGGACAAGGGCAATATTTGATGGCCGTGTTTATCCTTCATATAATGCCCCGAACTCATAGATATCATGAACTCTCCGAAGTCCGAGGTAATTTCATTGTCTACAGCGCTAAACATATCAACTAAAGCAGCAATTGTCTGCAAAGATGTAGCTTTGTAAGACATTCTCCCAACAGGGTTTAGCTCTGATATCCAAGAGGTGTCACTAATTTCTTTAATCAAAGTCTTAGCACAAGCATTTACGTTATTTATTTCTAAACAAGAGACAAAGATCTTAGCAATCGCTCCGGTGGGAAGATCTTGAGGCTTAACTTCTTCATGGTAAATAATCTTCATTCTTAATTTTTTCTAAAGCTCTTGTCACAACTAACTCCATAATAGAAGAATAGTCCATAAGCTCAATTTCCAAAGTCTTAGCTTCATCTAAACTTAATCTAAAAGCTGGCACAGTCGCAATCACAATTCCTTTTGGATATTTACCATACTTCATCTCCCAGGCCTTCATAACTCCACCAAGCTCTCTTACTAAATGAACCGATAAATGGTCTTTATCTTTATCCCCTCCTTCGTGCCAATGTTTGCACTGTATTAAATATGTCTCACCGCCTTTGTGTGCAATTATGTCTATTCCTCCGTCATATTTAACCTTAGAGCCCTGCAACTCTTTTTTAGTCACCTGTACTCGCTCAAAGCCTAAATGGTCTTCTAACAGGAATTTACAAAACCATTCAAAGTCTTCTCCACAAAGTTGATCGATTTCTTTAATTGATTTCAAATTCTCAAACTGGTTTTTGTAATAGGCCATGCAAAAAAGGAGCTACAGACAGTGCACCTCATTCTTAGCTATCCCCGAAGAGAAAACATAGACGAGCTGTTGTAGCTCCATCTTTACTTTCTCCTTAGAACCTAAAAAGGCTCTGTCAGGGTATCTAATAAATAAGAACGAGGTGCGTAGGCATTCTAACCCTCCTAAAATCAAATATCAATACAGCGTTTGGGAATCCTTCGAACCCCGAATAGTTTTCAAATAATGTGAACTTGTTTATATTAACAATCGTCTGCTGCAATTAATCATAGCTAGTGATCCTCCCTCCATGGGAGATATCCTTCTATGTCCTTTTTTTCTAACACCGATCTCGAACTTTTTTCTAAACTTTACACCAAACATTACGGAGTAGTACTTTCTGCTAGTGAAGCTCAATTAAAACTGCAGGCTCTTGTGCAGCTACTTCAAGTAGCTCGCGAGAGCCGCAGTCAATCTCTCGTAACGGTACCAATAATTACCGTTACGGGTAAACCAAATAACCCTACCAATCATGACTAATATTAAGTTAGTCGGATTCGGAACAGACTTCTTAAAGTACAACTTCTCAGAGCCTTACGAAAACTCTGAGTTTGCAAGTCACTTCATAGGGCTATCTGCTAATAGTAACTATCGAGAAACAAAGTGGTTTGGTTATGAATTAACTGGCGCTTACGACCGGCAGGGCCGAAATGATATTTTAATCTTTAGTCACGAGGGCATTCCCGTCTTTAGACTGAAAAAATATAACGGCACTGACAAAGTTGGCATGACGCTCGCCTACTCTCTCGATTTTTATTCGAGCTACTTTCGTATCCCCTACCTAAGAAGCTTTTATCGTCAATTTAGAGAAAAATATGGAAAATATGGCCGTGTTTCTCGTTTAGATATTGCCTGTGATTTAGCTATCTCCATGCAAGACTTCGTAGACGCTGGCTGGGGGACTTCGTTCAAAGAGCTCAATAAGTACAGAGAATCAACTAAAACTGGGGTTCCTCAGAGTATCTACTTTGGAACCAAGGATATAAAAAATAAGAGACACTTAATCCGGGTATATGATAAAAAAGCGGACACCATTGCCAAAGGTAAGTTCCATTTGTTTAAAGACTATTTTACTTATGACCATGTTATCAGGATTGAAACAGAAATAAGGTCTACTTCTTGTCGTGAACTTGGTCTAACCGATGTAGATGCATTTGACACAAAAGCGTTAGAATCTGTTTTTAGAACGCTCTGCTTGAACAAGCGTACTACTTTTCTGAAAGTACTAGAAAATTTAAAATTCAAAGACGCAACGGCTCGGCGCCTAACTCTTAAAGGTGAATTTAAAGCTTTATCTGAACAAGATCGTTTTAAGCGTTTTATAGGTGCCGGTGTGGGGATGTGGGAGGCTAAGTATCCAAATATAATGCTTCACCTCATTGAAGGTATGTGGGAAAAGGGAGCTTATCAGAACCGAGAAGAATTGCTTCTACTCAGAAAAACTATTAATAATTACTTATCAGAATGAAAAACTGTTTTGTCTATTGCCGTAAATCCTCTGAAGATCAGTGCCGACAGGTACAATCTATTCGTGACCAAAAGCCTCTTATGCAATCTTTAGCCTTACAAAAAGGTTTAAATATTAAACGTGTGTTTGTAGATGAAAAATCCGCTGGTGTTCCCTACCAACGTGAAGCCTTTCAAGAAATGATGAATGGTATAAACAAAGGCGAAGCTTCAGTAATTGTAACTTGGAAAATAGACCGCCTCTCTCGTAATCCAGTTGAAAACGGTCAAATCTCATGGCTTTTACAGCAAGGTGTAATCGAAGAAATTGTCACCACTGATCGCAATTACTTACCAACGGACAATGTATTACCCTTATTAGTCGAAGGGGCTATGGCTAACCAATACATTCGAGACTTAAGTGTTAATGTTAAACGTGGACAGCAAAGCAAATTAGACCGTGGCATCTATCCGGCCTGTGCTCCACTTGGCTATAAAAATGTCGGTAAGTACAAAGGCGAAAAAACTATCATCAAAGATCCTGAAGTGTGTGGCAACTTACAAATATTGTGGGACTTACTTAAAACTCAACAGTATCAACTAGCTGACCTTCAGCGGCTTATGCAAAGCGACTACCCGCTATACAGCAAGAAGAGCAAACTAATCGCCAACTCTCACTTTTACCGACTCTTTAAAGATAAGTTTTACTGTGGGGTGTTTACTTGGGGTGGTAAAGAGTATCCTGCCAGTCATGAAACATATTTAACTCAATCAGAGTTTGATGAAATCCAGGCCTTCTTAAATCGTAAAGAGAAAACTCGCGAAAGAGAGTTAGATTTCGACTATAAAAGAGTCTTCACCTGTGCTACCTGCCAGTCTGTCATTACCGCCGAAAGAAAGAGTAAATTCAACAAGTCTCTTCAAAAAGAGAAAGCCTACACCTACTATCGTTGCCCTCACCATCGGCGAGAATTTAAATGCACTGAAAAGCCAATCAATGAAGATCTTATCGAGAAACAACTCCTCCAAGAGTTAGGCAAGGTTTCCCTACCTACTGAAGTGATCGACTTTGCTATTAAGATGATGGATAAACAAGACGACTCAATAACTGAGGCTCAATCGAACGGGATAAAAACTATTGAATCAGCCATTAAAACGACTGAAGCTGAAATAGCTAAGCTAAAAAACACCTTGATTACAGAAGAAGATTTAGAGATCCGTGAGCTAATGAAAGAACGTTACCATCAACTCAAGATTAAAGCCCAAAAGCTCAAAGAAGATAAAGAACGCTTAATCCAACAAGCCGAGCAACGAAATCAAAATATCAAAGATCAGCTCTCTATTCTAAAAGAGGCCGAAAATATTCTCAAAAACGGTTCAAAATCACTGAAACAAAAGGTGGTTTACAGCCTTGGTTCGAACTGGCAATTAAAAGACAAAAAGCTGTTGTATAAGCCTCATTTTGTGTGCCAAGCCATTATAAAATCTAAAGAATCTCAAAAGCCTATAACTCAAAGCTTCGAACAGACTTTAAGCCCCAGTGCTAAAATAAAAAAACCATGTCAGGACGACATAGTTTCTCAATGGCGGAGAGGATGGGATTCGAACCCACGGTACCATTGCTGGTACACGCCCTTAGCAGGGGCGCGCTTTCGACCACTCAGCCACCTCTCCGTTGCCGAAGGATTGTATGAGAAAATATAAAAGAGGCAAAAGTTTGAAACCAAAAAACCATCTGATGGCATAACAGATGGTTTTTCAGAAACAAAAAACAAAATATATATACGGAAACGAATGTTAGTTATATTATTTTCTCCAAGCTTGCCCCTTCGATGGAACAAACTCAAAAGAACTTCGACGAACTCCATCACTAAAACGTCGACCTTGATTGAGATCTGAATAACGATTAGTCAGGTTTGATGTATTTCTTTGAACTCGCTTTTCTTCTAATTCTGCTCGAGAGATAGATTGGTAAATTTTGTCTCTATCATTCGAGAAAGAACGTAGAGACGGTGGCGTAAATTTACCATTTCGCCGTAGAGCAGAACCTCTACTTCTCGATGTATTTTTTTTAAAGGGCGAAATAGAGGTGGAAGCTCTTCGATCTTTAGCCGATCGATTTCTTGTTAGCGCTAACAATCTTTGCTGGCGCGCTTTAGCCGGACTAACTTTTAGCTCTGAAGCGATTTTAACTTGTGCCTCTCTTTGGATCTCTTCAAAAGTTTTAAACTCAAACTCCGTAGATTCTACAGCCGCTTTTGACGCTTGAGCGGAAAACAAGACTATCCCCAGGACGAAAGCCGATAGCATTTTTTTCATCGTTATTTTGGGTTAAAAAAATGAAAACAATTCCAGCTTATACCCAAAAAAACCTACCGTCGAACAA
>CALIGR010000093.1 GCA_938021445.1 uncultured Candidatus Altimarinota bacterium | reverse complement strand
TCTCGGGATTCTTGAATCGCCGTGTCTCCGAGCCCCACGATCGTGAAACGGCCTTCCCCTGGATGTGTAGCGACTTCTACCTCGATTTCTGCCACGTCCAACCCGAGTAACGTAAGTGTTTTGAGTGCGATCATAATTTTCAATCTTCTCAGACTCAAAAACTTCGCAACCCCTCAACTTCAGCCAAATTTCATATTAAACCCTGAATGACAAGCGACAAACGCTTTTAAAAACTGGATTTTTAGGGTATAATGGACGGAAAATCAAAAAAAATTAAAAATGCTTCTTTTTCACACAGACAACCTTTCTCACCATGGACTCGATCGAGTCTTCGCCCTGGCAAAAAAAGTAGGCTTTGATGGAATTGAGATTGGAGTTTCTAAAAATCTTGATACCCAATCAGCTACCTATCTAAAAGAGCTAGAACTCCGACATGGCATCCCCATCAAGGCGTTTTCTATTACGCCGAAGCACGAAGAGTCAGTTATTGAAGGCTTTCACCACACCGCTCGAGAGTTTAGCCAGATCACGATGAACCTTCCGGTGCCACAAACACTCGCTCACAAGTACAAAAAATGGTTCAAAGAAGTAGCCCCAAGACTGGCCAAAAAATACCACCTTCGCTTTTGTCAGAAAAATGTCCCAACTGAGACCGTCATGGGGTTTTTACCAGGACGCTCTGGAAACGCCCTTTCCGACCTTAAAGAGTCTGGAAATGTTTGTCTTGATCTTACCGCTCTTGCCATTTCAAATCAGGAAATTATGAAAGTCGTAGAACAGCTCGGGAGTAGCTTAAAGCATGTCTATCTCTCAAACGTCTACCGAAGCCAGCCCTATTACCCGGTCCAGAAAGGGGTACTCCCCCTAGAGAGCTTTCTGAGCAAACTTGCACGAATCGGATATAGAGGCAACTTTAGCCTTTATGTAGACGGTAAGTTTATGAATGAGGCTAAAGAAGAGGCCCTTATTGAATCACTTAAAGACGCTAAAGAATACTTTGATAAATACTTCACCGACGAACGAGTGGGAAGTTAAAAAATCTTAAATTTCTCGCAAAATAAGACACCCTGTTCTAACATCAGGGTGTTTTTTTAATACCTCAATATCATGATTGGATACGCCATGCTCGGAACCAAAGATGTTCAAAAATCAGCCGCTTTTTACGATGAAGTTTTGGGTTTACTAGGCGGCAAACGAATGATGGACGGTGAGGCTGGGATCGCTTGGGGAACCACGATGGATCAGCCTATGTTTGGCATTGGTAAGCCTTATGACAAAAAAGAAGCCAGCGTCGGAAACGGAACCATGATTGCTCTCATGGCCGAAAGTAACGAGCAGGTAGACAAAGTTTATGCCAAAGCTATCGAGCTTGGGGCAAAAGACGAGGGTCCAGCTGGGCCAAGAGACATGCCAGGATTTTATGCTGGGTATTTTCGAGATTTAGATGGAAACAAACTTAACGTGTTTCATTTTTCTGGAAGCTTGGAGTAAAATCTAGAGCGCTTCGCTCTTGACAGCGTGCGCTCGTTTACTACTGTGCGTCGCGGTTAATTAGAACCTTTAAGAAATGCTCGCAAAACGAAGATGGCGTAAACGAATGAGAACTCACGGATTTAGAGCCCGAATGGCTACTAAAACCGGACGAAGAGTCCTAGCTCGACGAAGAGCTAAAGGGCGAAAAATGCTGAGTGTGGCTCCAAAAGAGTTTTCTTGGAAGTAGATGCTGCCTAAACGTCATCGGTTTACCTCTAAATTATTCGAACGGATCCGCCCTAAAATGAAGGCCTACCGATCGGGTGATTTTTTGTTTTTATACCAGCCATCAAAACATCCAAGTAGATTCGCGAGCGTCGTCAGCAAAAAAGCCGATAAAAGAGCCGTCAAAAGAAACTACCTCAGGCGGCAACTCTACCAAAATTTTCAGACGCAAATTTTGCCTGAATTCCCTCATATAAACTGCATTACCTATTACCGCGGCAGTGAGATAAAAACAGAATCAGATCTATACAAAAACGCGGTAAATAAATTTAAAAACTTTCTCAAAAAATCATGAGCTTAACCGTCATTGATAACAATCCAAAAAACACGAATAAAGGTTCAGGGAAAACTCCCAGCTCAAACAAAAATAAAAAACCAGGCTCTAAAATCACCGATTTTCTGTGGAGTTTTTTGATCTGGTTTTCTATTTTTTACCTTATTGTCACCGGGTACAATCACTTTTTTGGAGAAGCCGAGCCAACACAACAGACCGCGAGTGAAGTTGAGATCAGCGTTATGGACAGCCATCTCGCTATTGGCCAACTGGCTCAATTTACGATTACCAATAATACGCCGGAAGCGCTTACTTTTGAGTCTCCGTGTAAGGCCAGCGCAACATCCAACCTCAAGATATACGCTGAGACCGTCGGGCAGAGAGTGCTTATTTCGCCTGAAAACTTTGATTGCTCACCTCGTAAAGAGCTCAATGGGTTTAATATTAATCCGGGTGAAAGTATCTATTATGCCTTCAATGGTTTTAGCTCCGATATCTTTAAAGAGCCCGCACAGTACAAAGTTGAGTTTGATCTAACTAATGCGAATGGAGATATAAAAACCGCCACAACTGAGGGCATTACTTATAAAGAACCAGGATTCTTTCGTTGGGCCTTCCGTGGTCTCGTCACAGCGCCCCTCTTTAACATCTTGGTCTTCTTCATCGATACCTTCCCAGGACACTCTCTTGGTCTCGCGATTATCGCTCTAACACTTTTGGTCCGACTGATTTTGTTTTTGCCCAACCAAAAAGCGATGAAGTCTCAGCGAAAACTTCAAAAGCTTCAGCCAAAGATGGAGTCGCTTAAGAAAAAGCACAAAGACAACCAGCAGATGCTCGCAATGGAAACCATGGCGCTCTATAAAAAAGAAGGCGTCAGTCCTTTTGGGTCTTGCCTTCCTATTCTGCTTCAAATCCCGTTCATGCTCGGAATTTACCTGGTCGTAAAAGACGGACTTTCACCGCATCTGAGCTATCTTCTCTATCCGTTTCAGAAGCTTGTCGATCTCACCCAAGTCCAGACTTGGTTTCTTGGGCTCGATCTAGCGATGCCTGATTTCTTTATTCTCCCACCATTAGTGGGAATTGCTCAATATTTTGCCATGAAACTCGCCATGAGCAAAATGCCAGAGCCACCTAAGAAAAACGATAAAAAAGGAAATAAAGAGCCAAGCTTTATGGAGCAAATGCAGCAAATGCAAAAGTTCATGCTCTACGGCTTGCCGATCATGATCACGATCTTTACCGCGACCCTTCCCGCCGCCGTCGGTGTATACTGGCTGACTTCTACTCTTTTTGGAATTGCCCAACAGCAAGTCGTTAACTGGCAACTTGATAAGCCACAAGTGAAGCGGAAAGAGAGTTAAGACATAACAATATGCCAACTTACCCCCAACGATTACTGCTCTCTGGACTCAATGCCAAAGCGCGGGCGCTTGAAATTGCGGCAGAGCTTAACCGCACTGACCCAGTAAAAATAACTGCTGGAATTGCGACGGATGCACTTTTTTTGGAAGA
>CALIGR010000092.1 GCA_938021445.1 uncultured Candidatus Altimarinota bacterium | reverse complement strand
GGCTCAGTACCAAAAAGAGTTTGGATACGTCGTCAAACAAGGAGAAGACGAGATCACCGTCGCCAATCTCTGCCTGGGCTCTATGCATGCGGGGACTCGCTCTATGTGTGCCACTTCCGGCGGAGGATTTGACCTCATGACCGAGACTATCAGTTTGGCTGGTATTATTGAGTGCCCATGGGTTTGTGCGCTCTTCCAGCGCCCAGGGCCCGCCACGGGGCTCCCGACCTGGACGGCCCAAGGCGATCTCAATTTAGCAATTCATGGAGGTCATGGAGAATTTGCCCGGATGGTCATCGGGTGTAGTGATCCAACCGATCACTTTGAGCTGATTCAGCACGCTTTTAACTACGCCGAAAAATACCAAATCCCCGTTATTATTCTTTCTGAAAAAGTTTCGGCTGAAAGCTATATGACCGCCGACAGGTTCAAGCAAAATACGATCCCGATCCAGCGAGGCCTTGTCACCGGAAAAGACCTGGAAAAACTAGAAAACAAAGATCGATTTCGTATCACCGAATCTGGAGTTTCCAAGCGATGGATTCCAGGAAGCTCTGAGGCTTACTACTTCGCCAATGGAGACGAACATCAAGAAGACGGAGTTCTAGACGAATCAGAAACGGCTGGTGATATGTACCAAAAACGGATCCGAAAACTTGATACAATTCTAAAAGACCTACCCGATCCAGATATTTACGGTTCTGAAAAAGACGCGCAAATTTCTTTTGTCGGTTGGGGAAGCAGCAAAATGGTTATGGAAGATATTGTCGCTGAATATGCCAAAAAAGACATAACTGTAAATTATTTACACTTCAGCTATCTCTGGCCACTCAAGGCCGAAAAGCTACGCAACTTTTTTAGAGAAAACCAAAACATTCATCTGATCGAAAACAACTACACTGGCCAACTTGGAAACCTCATCGAGCAGCAAACTGATCTCGGTTTCAAAAAACGATTACTCAAGTGGGACGGTCGACCATTTTTTGTCGAAGACGTACAACAATATATTGATCAAAATTTATAAAAATGCCTAAAAAGAGCACCAATCCAAACCTCAAACCACTCATTGCTCAGCAAGAAATATATGAGTCCTACACCATCCGTGATGACAACATCAACTGGTGGTGTGGTGGCTGTGGAAACTACGCCATCCAAAACGCCCTCAAGCGGGCGCTGGCTCTTGAAAACATCTCAAGGCAAGAAGTTATGTTTTGTTACGACGTAGGGTGTTCTGGAAACGGTTCAGATAAGATAGAAGGTTATACTATTCATGGGTTGCACGGACGAGTCTTACCATTAGCCGCTGGCCACAAGATTGCCAATCACCATATGCACGTTATTGCTGAAGCGGGTGACGGGGCTACTTTCTCCGAAGGCGTTGCTCACGTAGTTCATGCGATTCGAAATGACTACCCGATCCTTTTCTTGCACCACGACAACCAAAACTACGCGCTCACCACTGGTCAGCCCTCTTCACTCACGCCAAAAGGCTGTAAGATGAATGCCGCTCCAGAAGGGCTTCAGGTTGAGCCACTCAATCCACTCGAAGTCGTCTTGAGCCTTAAGCCTTCATTCGTCGCACGGACTTGTAGTGCAGATTTGGATCATATGACGGAGACGATCAGAACCGCCCTAAATCACACCGGTTTTGCTTTTGTCGAGATTTTACAAGCCTGTCCAACCTACAACAAATTCACCACCCACGAATGGTTTTTAGAGCACGTTAAACCTATTGAGTCGGATTTCCCCGATTACGATCCAAGTGATATTTGGCAGGCGCGAAAATTGGTTGAAATCGCTGACCCGCTCTACCTCGGCCAGATCTATTTAGACAAGACACGCAAAAACTTCCTAGAAACCGTTGAGCACAAGGACTGGAAAGACCCGAGTCTGACCGAAACTGTGAAGCCCGTGGATGTAAG
Source organism: uncultured Candidatus Altimarinota bacterium (assembly GCA_938021445.1). Classification (GTDB taxonomy): domain Bacteria; phylum Patescibacteriota; class Gracilibacteria; order UBA4473; family UBA4473; genus CALIGR01. Next base: position 3,773 of record CALIGR010000092.1, on the reverse strand, counting down.
TAATGTTTTAAAAACTTTTCAAAATAACTAGTCAGTGCAGCTGACAATCATTGATAAATTACCCGAAATAAATACAACTAAGATCAATGATCCGGATTGTTGGTTTCCTTTTGATATTGATAAGTGTCTTTGGCCTCACCAAAGGATTTTTAGACATCAAAATCCCCGAATTAAAATCTAATATAAACGGCCTTGTCACTCAAGCCTCAGCGGCAGGATTAGATCCAAATAGTTGGGAATCTATTGTCATACAATCAAAAAAAGAACTTCCGCCTATTTACCCATTTTCAACGGTTCGATCCATTTTTTCCGAAGCTGAAGAATTAGTTCAAACGACTAATGACTTTCGTCATAACTTCACTTTTAATTTTGACTTTGAATCAGGAAAAATAGAAACTGATAAGATAAACCAATTGTTTTTCTTTATGGCTCAATCAAGAGACTCTTTGAAGAAAATAGAAAAAAAGCTAAACAGGTTACCTGCATTTTTACTTGAAGACCAAGACTATCTAGCTCTTCGGCAAAACATTACTTTCCTGTCTCAACTCACCGAAAAACTAGAAGACGCTGAAACCTTTGAGCGTATTTTTAAAGACTACATCCAAAATGAGTCCCGAGTCCTGATCGTCCTGCAAAACCAAAACGAACCACGCTCTACCGGTGGATTCGGAGGAAACTTAGTAGTCTTTGATTTTTCAGAAAACGAGATCCAGTGGGATTTCTTAGATATATACGCACTAGACCGACTGATTCCTGGATCGGCTCAAGATCCGGCTCCTGCATTTTTTCACGGGCTTTCAAAGACCATCTCTCTTCGAGACGCAAATTTCTATCCACACTTCCCAGATACAGCTAAGAAGTATCAGTACTTTTTCGAGCAGTTAAACCAAGAAGTCCCGGATACGGTGATCGCGATCAATCAAAACTTAGTTCGCGAACTACTCAAAGCCACTGGCCCAGTGCGACTCGAAAAATGGGACTTCACGCTCAATGAAAACAATTTTGACCTCGGTCTTCAGTTTTTGGTCGAAGCTAAAGTCATGGGACGCTATCAGGTAAAACAACCGGTCGAACTTTTCGCCGCCCAAATTTTTGCCCCAGAAAAACTAAACAATCTAAACTGGCAGGCCTGGCAGGATTTTGATCTACCGGACTTTATCGCCGGTAAAAACTTCTTGGCTTACTCGAGTAATAAAAAACTACAGCAGCTTTTCAGCAAATGGACCATTAGCGGCGAACTAAAAACAAAGCAAAGTGTCGATAATTTTTTACACATAGATTTCATCTCGGTTGGCGCTAATAAGTCTGATAAATTTGTCTGGACCAAAGTAGATCACAACTCAGAGTTAGATCCAAACGGCACCGTTCTCAATACATTGAAAATCAAAAGAACCCACGCCCTAAAACCCAATGAGATAGAAGATCTACTTGGAACTAATAATTTGAGTCCAAATATCCGAAACCTCCTCAACGATGACCTTAAGTGGAAACTTGGCGCCGGACAAAATCGAGTGATTCTTCGAGCTTTTGTGCCTCGACATGCCAGCCTTTTCGAATCATTCAGCCCTACCGGCGCGATCAACGAAACGGTGAGTGAAGATAAACAATTCAAGATCTGGGAAATCCCAGTCAGTGCAAAACCAGGCGAAAGCGCGGAAGTCACGCTTACTTACCTGACTAAAATTGAACGAGGATCTCACGGATGGCGTCCTTATTTCTTTCAGTTTTTTGGGACTCCCGCCCGAGAAAAAGCGCGTTTACTAAAAACAATTAGCACCAAAAAAGGTGGTGAATTCACCGCCGTCACTCAAAACATTGGTCTACCACAGTCACTTCAAGATCAAGACTTCCGGACCGTTATAGAGTTTCCGGTTATACCGTAGGGAACAGATCGTCTTTGGGGCAATGTCATCCTGAACTTGATTCAGGATCTCAGGTGTTATTTTAAATAAATTCTAATGTCATTCCCCGGTTAAACCGGGGAATGACATTTTAAATTTTTAAACTCACCCTACTGGTAAACAACATCCGCCGCACCTCCTGGAAGTCCGCAAATCAGTCCGCTTGTATTAAATCCTATCATAACGAGCTGAACTCCATTTCCATCAAGTCCGCATTTTAATTCTCCGGAGGCAGTTCTTATCCCGTCTACTGAATCAATAATTAGCGATCCCTGCACCCTCACATCTCCTGATACATCCAGAGGATATGCGGGCGAAGTCATTCCAACTCCCAGTTTCATAACTCCAGAGTGGTTTCGCATTACGATTCGGCTATCCTCTCCATCATCATAAGCATTATTGTCATTATCATCACTCACAAAATAAAGACGATCACTATTATTATGAATATGAAAATTACTGTGATCCGTATCACTAAATCTGACCGTTGGTGAAGTGTTTACAATATCCTGATAACCATCAAGTCTAAAATCATCATTGATCCGCACTTGAGCCGCGTTTGATGTGAGTTCTAAATCTTCACCACCATCATAACTGGTTAATAAAGCCGTTCCACCATAACCAAGCCGGAGTTGGTTTGTATACGAACTAGTGTCATAAACCAAAAAATCACTCCCACCTTCACCACCATTGAAGAGTAACCCTGATGCATTTGTATCAATTGAGTAAGCTGATCCCTGATCAAATGAAATTTTAGTCGTCCCTGTTATTTGACCATTAATTTCCGCATTTCCAACGACATCAAGTTTTTGTGACGGGGCAAAAGTCCCAATACCAACATCCCCATCCGCATATATGTCTCCATTTCCCGCGACTCTAAATACAGATTTCTGGGAGCTAACCGTAGTCTCTTGGCTTACAACATCGATGGCTACATCATCATTACCACTATTTTGCACTCCGCTCGCATCCCAGCCAGCATCGCCGTCTATCTTGATTCGAAGCGCTAACTCCGCTCCAGAGGCTCCAGCAGAACTAGATTCATCCAATAGGTTTATATCAAGAGCTGGTAATGTGTTAATAATTGGAGTTCCTTGTGTTGCCGTAATTCGGACTGACTTATCAACTACCTCTAGCCCATAAGTAGGATTCGTCGTTCCAATCCCAACGTTCCCAGCACCGGTAATCGTCATTCTACTTGTATCATTTGTGATAAATCTCAATGGATTATTAGATCCCGTTCCAACTACCATTTTACTCACGGGACTACTTGAGGAAGTCCTGATGTAAGCTGCATCTGCCTTGCCACTTCCACCCAAGGAGCCTGAGGCATTTGCCCCGTAGACCATCATATCGATCTGCCCAGCATTAGCGGTCAAGTTTAATCCCGCACGCGTATTTGTATTAGTCGAAGTCGAGCTATTGGTTACAGCAATAGCCGTAGGCGCTCCTTGTGTTTTATTGATCTGAAATTCTTCTTGTGGTGCATTTGTACCAATCCCAACATTTCCACCATTGTAGTACACATCATCAGTGGCCGCGTTTACTTGCCAGATCCCACTCGATCCATCTACATACGCTTTTGTGGCAAGGTGGTTAGCGGCCGTTGGAGCATCTCCAATTACATTCCCTGCAAAAAAAGCATTCCCATTTGTCAGAGAAATAGAGGCATTCCGTACACCGTTACCCGTAAATAAAACTTGATGCCCCCAACCAGCTATTGGTTTTTTATTGGTATCAGTCCCAGCATTGGTGTGGGCGTAAGTTATCCCATATTGAGTTCCAAAGTCATTATTTGTCGTATCAATACCGTACTGATGACCAATAGACCAAATACCCTGTACTTCTGTACTGTTATAATTTCCTACAATC
>CALIGR010000091.1 GCA_938021445.1 uncultured Candidatus Altimarinota bacterium | reverse complement strand
CCACTAAAATAACGCCGTCTGCGCCAATACCTAAATGTCTATTGCACAAAAAACTCACTTGCTCGGAAGAGAGCTTGATCGATTTATCAAGATTATCAATCATGACAAAGTCATTTCCAGCGCCGTGCATTTTTACAAAGTCCATTCTAAAAATTTTCAGTTAATTTTTTATAGAAGTAAAATTCATCATTGTCATCCAAAAGCGCTTGAGGCACTTCCGATAAAGCTATTTTTTCATAGCCTCTTTTTTTATAAAAACTCAACGCTCCAACATAACTTTGGTTGTCGACGCCAAGTAGTAAAAACTCCCACCCACTTTTGTCTGCAAACGATTCTACTTTTTCATACAAGCTAGAACCAATCTGTTTCTGTCTGTGTTCAGGTTTTACCGCTAACCTCTGAATGAATCCGGCTTTAGCCCCTCTAAATGAAACCATTATCACGCCTATAGACCCCACTATTTCATCCTGATCTTCAATCACCCAGAAAGAACCACCCCGCTCCGTGTAGTAATTTGGAATTTGAGCTACGTTTTCTCGATCAAGCGCTTTCCCCGGAACTCCAAACTCTAAAAAAACAACATCAAGTAATGACGCGATAAATGGTAAATCGTCTTTAGTCGCAGTCCGGATTTTCATACTTAGATAAAATTAGGTAAAGCTAAGGAATCATACGTTAATTTCACTTCTTAATACCAATATTACAGTCACATTTTCCAGGCATTATGTTCGCACCAATTTTTTCATATAAAGCACGACCTTTGACGTTATTCTCACTCGTCATCCAGTAAATTCTATCGATCCCGACGTTCTTAGCATCGTTAAGCATAAACTCCATGAGCTGAGTCCCAATACCTTGTTTCCTATACGATTTTTCTACAAAAATATCATCGAAATAAATCCCCTGACCGCGCCAGGTTCGATACGTAAAAGAATAAATAGCCATCCCAATAATTTTTTGGTCTACTTCGGCTACAACACTTCGAAAGAAATCGAACTCTTTTCTCATCTTCTCGACTGAGTTTTCTTCTATATCAAAATTATAATCCTCTTTAGCATGATTTCTCACCAAGCGTAAAATATCAGGAACATCTGATTCTTCACCAGCACGAACAATTACTTCCATTGGGTAATATAAGAATTCATAATATCCTCGTATGACTGCCCTTTTCTCGTTAGCTTCACTGAATCACCATCAATCATAACTTCTGGAAGTGTTGGTCTTAAGTTATAGTTCGAGCTCATCGCACTTCCATAGCCACCCGCTACGAGCATGGCTAGAACATCACCTTCTCTAACGGTATTTATATCAAGTCCATGGTTGAAAATATCACAAGTCTCACAGACGTTTCCCGCGATTTGCACTTTCTGCATCGCTCCATCTGGATTCGAAACATTTACAAAGTGCTGATAAGCCCCATACATGGCTGGACGCATATAATTGGCAAAACCACTATTGATTCCAACAAAAATATCATCGCCTTTCGCCTTCAGAGTCGTGACGGTAGTACAGAGTACGGTTGACTGAGAAACAAGAATTTTCCCTGGTTCGATGCGAAGTTCGAGTGTTTTCTGTGTATCCGATTCATACGAAGCAATAATTGGCTTAATGCTCTCAGCAAACTGGCTCAGATCGATTTCGGCTTTATTTGGATCATACTGCACCCCAAAACCACCACCAAAATCCACAAACTCTGTCGTCTCAAATTTTCGAGCGACCTCACAAACGGCTTCCACTGAAGAAGCAAAACCTTCCGGTTCGTAAAAGCCTGAACCGATATGACTGTGTATTCCAACGAGTTTGAGATCATACTCGGTACAGACAGCTCGAACGGCTTCTATATCATCCATGGTGATACCAAACTTGGTATTCATCCCTCCCGTATTAACTTTATCAAATTCACCACCACCTACCTCTGGACAGATTCTGATTGAAACTTTAGAGCCACGCGCCACTTCCCCAAGTCTTTTTAGCTCTGAAAGCGATCCTAAGTTTTGAAGCACGCCTTTTTCTGATACTTCTTTTATCTCTGCTGTACTTGGATTACTTGGTGTAAAGATAATCTGATCAGGTGTATATCCAAGCTCTAGCGCCATTTGGACTTCATTTGGGCTTACGGCATCAATCCCATAAATACCCGAGTCTTTAATTACCTTTACAACGCTCGGATTAAAATTCGCCTTCACCGCATAAAACATCTTCATGTTCATCCCCTCAAAAACTTCAAGTAAATACTTTGCTTGTGTTCGGATAACCGCCGCATCAGTTACAAAAACAGGAGAGCCATAAGCTTCCACTATCGGGTCGATCTGTGATTTATTTGGAATAAACATAATAAAAAATTTAAATTTCTAACTAATTAGGTCTTTTTAACTCTAAACAACGGACAAAGACTAACCCTTAAAAGACTCCCAACCCTTCATCAGCTCGGCTTTGTTTTCCGCACTCATATTGACCATCGGAAGTCTAAACGTTTCTTTACAAAAGTCCTGGTGAGCGAGAAGTGTTTTTATCGGTTGTGGGTTTGGCTCGATGAAACAAAGTCTGAAGAGTTCTGAAAGCTGTTTATTTACTTTCTCGGCTTCTGGCCAATTTTCTGAAGACGCTAAATCAACTAGATTTTTCATTTCAGCCGGGAGCAAGTTAGACAAGACTGAAACCACTCCATGCCCGTCCATCTTCATGAGGTCGAGTGTGAGATTGTCATCTCCTGACATCACGGTGAAGTCTGAAGGGACTGAATCTAAAACTTCTTTCATCTGTGCTAAATTCCCTGAGGCTTCTTTGACTGAGACGATATTTGGATGCTTCGCCAGTCTCAAAAGTGTAGCGGTCTCAAGGTTCACGCCACACCGTCCCATGATGTTGTAGAGCATGATCGGAATTTCAACACTATCGGCAATATGCTCAAAATGCTGATAAAGCCCTTCTTGATTAGGCTTGTTATAGTAAGGGTTTACCTGAAGTAATCCGTCAGCTCCATTTTTTTGGGCCAACTGACTAAACTCGATCGCTTCTTTAGTTGAGTTTGAGCCCGCACCCGCAATCACTTTTACACGCCCATCTACAATCTCAACACCTCTTTTTATGACATAGTTATGTTCTTCGTGCGTCAGCGTTGGACTTTCTCCAGTTGTCCCAACAAAGACGATCCCATCAACACCTCCGGCTATTTGATGTTCAATTAATTTTGTAAAAGCGGCTTCATCAAACGACTCATCCAGAGCAAAAGGCGTCACGATCGCGGTATAAAGACCTTTAAACATTGAAAATTTGTGAATTCAGATAATCATCCATTGTATAAAACCCTGGCGGCTGCATGGCAAGCCATTCTCCACATTTTATAGTTCCGAGGGCATAGCCGTTTCGGTTACGAGCGTTGTGCGTGATCTCAATCGTATCGGCCTCTGAGTCAAATCCCACCACGTGTTTGAAATTAGCCGCTCCGCCTCTCGTTGAGGAAAAGTGAAACTCGTGTGGTTCTATTTTTCGCTCTAATCTATCTTCAACAACGGTTGTTTTTCTATCTATATTCTCCAGTAAAATGTCCGTCATCGTCTTAGCCGTTCCCGAGGGTGAATCTACTTTGTTATGATGATGAATTTCATGTCCCCAAATATCATATTCTTCCGCTCGGTTAATCAGCTGGGCGGCTGATTCTAAAATTTTACAATATACATTCACTCCGATTGAATAATTGGAAGAATACATAAACCTGATTCCTGAAGTTTGAACCCAAGACTTAACTGATTCTATTTCATCGTACCAGCCGGTCGTTACCACCAGACAATCAAGCTTATGATCACAACAAAATTTTATATTTTCTAGTACGACACTTGGCACCGTGCACTCAATTATAAGATCTGACTTTTGCATCAAATCTAGATCAAAATTATTGTCTTCTGTTTTCTCAAATAGAGTCTCGTGTCCTCTTGCTAAACCTTGTGACTGAACACTCTGGCCCATTTTCCCCTGACCGATATAGGCAATACGCATCTTTCTTCTTTTAAAAAAAATCCCAAAAAAGACAAGTCAGACGCCAAAAAAGCCCCTAGATTATCATTATTTCTAGTCTATAGTGAAAAAAACAAACCTATGATTGGTAAAATTATAAAATGCTGCATTCTCTTAGGACTTGCGTTTGTTGTCTATCAGCTAATGGGGCAGAGTCCGACTCAAAAAGAGCTGCAGACTCTTTTAGATTCAAAACCGGCAACTAAAGAATTTAAAGAGGGCTTTGAAGGGATTCGTACTTTTAGTGATCTTTTTGAGAGTGATGCCAGCCGGTGGCATAGCATAAACCTTCAAAACAATGAGCTCTCTTTTGTCCGAAACACCGTTAAATACTGTCTTGTCGATCCCGTTTCTTGTCTTATGCCAAAAGAAAGTAATGCGCTAGAACTCGAACAAAATAAGAAAAAACGTGGCCGACAGTCACTCAAAATCACGGCTCAACCGAGCACGCTAGGCCTTGGAAAAAACTCTCGAGCCGCTTTACGAAAGCACAATTTTGATTTCGCGAAGGGAGACACGATCTATGTTTCATTTTGGATGTACCTTGAAGGCCGTAAGGGCGAAATAACGGCCAGTGATTTACTCTTTGCTGGATTTCGCTCCGAACCCGACAGTTTCCGAAATCGAAAAGAGCCAGGACGATTTCTCTACATTACCGATCAAGAAAACATCGCTTCCGACGTACTCTTCTACCTACCAAAACCAGAACCGATCAAGCAGGCCTTGATTGATCGAGTTCGATTTCCAAAAAATAAGTGGGTCAAAATAGAAGCCGAAATAGAACTCAGCGATCAAAGCAATGGTCGTGTCCAAGTTTGGCAGGACGAAGATCGGATCTTGTACAAAAATGGACGAACGCTCCCCAGCGCCGACACTCGACTTAGTATCTTTGAGTTAGGCGTCATTGGACATCAGAGCGACAAAGAAAAACAAGTCCTCTATATCGATAATGTTGAAATTAGAGA
>CALIGR010000090.1 GCA_938021445.1 uncultured Candidatus Altimarinota bacterium | reverse complement strand
CCACCGCTTGAGTTTCCCTCCGGCTGAGCCATAGGTTGGTTTTTCTGTGAGCCCTTTGACGAGACTTGAAATAAAGTTTGGCTCAAAAATCATATCAATATTTAAACAGGCATAAAATTCACCTTCTGTCTCACTGATGAGCGTATTATGCCCTTTTCCAAAACCAGTATTCTCCGTGCTCTCGATGATTTTAACTTCAGGAAACTGATCTCGAATCATATTCACGCTGTCGTCGGTTGAATTATTATCCAAAACCGTAATTGAGATATTATCATAATCTTGCGCCTGCAAAGACCGCAAACAAGGCTGGATATATTTGATAGAGTTGTGAGAAAGCAATCCCACACTTACTTTTGGTGCCACTGAAGGCTTCACCTCAATTTTTTCACGGTCCTTCTTAAACTGCTTCACTCGCTCAGGATCAAAAGCTTCTTGTGCCAGCACGTTCGCCTCCAGGAGTGACTCAAAGGTCCCCGCATCTGCCCAGACACCATTAATTTTACGAGCTTTTAGCTGATCTTTTTCTAGATAAGATTGATTTACATCTGTGATCTCTAACTCACCTCTTTTCGATGGCTGGATCGTCCGAATAAAATCGAAAACTTGTCGATCGTAGAGGTAAAATCCCGTTTGTGCAAAGTTCGACTTTGGGAAGCTTGGCTTCTCTTCAATGCTTCTCACCGAACCGTTTTCTCGAATTTCAACCACTCCAAATCGACTTGGGTCTTCGGTTTCCTTCACAAAAATTTGAGCGCCTCCCTTGAAGTAAAACACTTCTTCTGAAAACGCTTCTTCAAAAATATTATCCGACAAAATCACCGCTATATCTTCTCCGCTACTGAAGTCTTCAGCGAGGCTCAGCGCCTGAGCAATCCCACCCGCTCCGTCTTGAATTTTATAAGTAAAATTAACATTAAATTCACTCCCAGATCCAAGCAACCTCATAAAGTCCCCGATATTATCAGGACTAGAAACCACTAATATATCACGAATCCCTGAGTTTTTCAGTGTCTCGATTGGATAGTAAATCATCGGTTTATTATAAACCGGCAACAAGTGCTTATTTGTCACTTTTGTACACGGAAACAATCTGGATCCGGTTCCTCCGGCAAGAATAACCCCTTTCATGATGGATGGTTGATAATTGGTGGGTAGCTTTTACTTTTCTTCGAGACTACTTTTAAATATTTTAAAGAAACTTGCAAGGGGCTTCAGCTAAAACTTCCCAAAACTTTTAATCCCCCAACTAAAACCTCTAGATCCTCTCTGTGGCTTTCAAATTTTGAGAGTGACACTTCAGCATCTATAAAGAATAAATACCCACCGTGATCTTTACCTGCACGACGAGAATCAAGCTTGGTGAGATTGATTTTTTTACCAGCAAAAAACTGTAACACCTGGGCAAGGTTTCCAGATTTATCAGCGCCAAACCAAACGACTAAACTTGTATATTTTTCATCTTGAGACACTTCCGATTTTGAAATCACGATAAAGCGAGTTTCGTTGTCTTTTGCCTGAATGTCTGGGCAGCAAATCTCTAGTTCCATTTTATCGGCTAAACTTTTCGAACCAATGGCCCCTTGTGATCTCTCTCTTAAGCGTTTGATCTGTTCTGCCGCAACGGCTGTTGATTTCTCAGTTTTAAGAATCGCGTTTGGGAAATTTTTACGCAGAAAATCTCGACTCTGTGCCAGCGCCTGTGGATGAGATACAATCGTCTTTATCTCGGCCGCTTTGCCCCCGGGTAAAACTAATAAATTTTGAGAGATGGTCTCTTTGTGAGCGGCGACAATTTTTACCTCGTCATATTCAAACAAGGCATCCAAAACCTCAAAAACCGAACCTTCTGTCGAGTTTTCATAAGGGACGATCCCGTATTTTGATTTTCCGTCTCGGACTCGTTCAAAGACTTCAAAGAAACTCGTAGCGTAGGTTTTATCACGGTAATCAAACCCCGCTCTTTTGGCTATTCCCTGAGCGGCGATATCTGTATGTGAATCTGGGTCTCCAAAAACTGTTAAGGCTGAAATGCCGCTTGAATCGCTTTTTGTAAGAGCTGACTTATCAGTCTCACGATTTCTCACATCATACTCAAAATAGAAAATTTCTTGTGATTTCTCGTACGCTTTTTTACAAAAATCTTCGCCCAACGCTTTTCTTACTTCTAAAAATTCTTGATTCAGTTTTTCTACCTCTTTATTAATAATCATTTCATGCCAGTCCCCTACCACTTCTTTAAATGTTTTAGTGAAAGGTTCTCCGTAAGGGTTCTGCGTCGCAATCTGAACGTACAGATCGGAGTTTTGATTAAAAAGGCGGCCCATTACGTCCATCTTGAGCTGATAAGACGGTGAGGTATAACGCAGGACCTCATCCATATCGACCCCTAGCCTTCTAAGCGTCTCGCCTAAAACCATATCTGAAAAGTGTGAAACATTCTGAACCACCCCCATCATGCGATCATGGTTTTCGGGCGTCGTCTCAATGGTATTAAAATCAGTGAAAAGTTTTTTTACTTTCAAAAAACTCGCGTCCGAAACTCTGGCCGGACAGAGCACTACGGTGTTGCCGGATATATCTGGCATCGGACCAAAAGTCGGATGTGTTCCACAG
>CALIGR010000089.1 GCA_938021445.1 uncultured Candidatus Altimarinota bacterium | reverse complement strand
GCCGCTGCCGTTCTTTCTCGTTTCTGCTTCTCAATCTCTAAGATCTGGAAATAGAGCTTGAAGTCTTGCTTGAGTTGCTCGGGGCTCGGCTCGGCTTCGTAGAGGTTTTCCTGCCACATCGTCCAGCTAAGGAGTTTTTTTGATTCTTCTTCGTCTAAGATCGTTTCTTCAAATTTTTTCGTTAAAATGGCTCTCACGTCCTTGTCGGTAAAAAAGCCTAAGAAGGCTTCTTTCTTTTGTTGCAATGATGTTGCAAAAGTGTCCCAATGGCTGTTTAAAAAACCCGCAAAATTTTCTTCACGGGAAAACTTAATGACTTTTTCCTCAACAAATTTTTCTTTCTTATAGGGCTGATTTGACTGCTTAAACTTGGCAAACTCATCATCGATGATCTGACGCCCTCGTCCTAGCTTCTGAGCGACTTTTGCGAGGTAATCATCCGTCTCAATCGGGCGCTGAACGAGCTTGAGATAATAGAAGAAATTATCCAGATATTTCTTTTCACCTTCAACTGAATTGTTAAGTAATTTTTTAGCAAAAGCTTCAAGTAAGAAATCTAAAGCCTTCGGGGCTTCAGAAACCATGTCTTGCAATGTTATTGCATTTTCGGGATTCTCTAAAAATTCACCAAAATCTTTCACGCCTTCCAGTGGAATAATATAAGGATTAAGTTCCATCTGAAGACACATCTCAACGCTGCGAAGTGTGGCTTTTTTCCCGGCAATATCGTTGTCAAAAGCCAGATAAATATTTTTCGTGGAGCGCCTAATCAACCTTAAATGCTCTTCGGTCAGAGCCGTACCACAAGTAGCGATACAGGTTTTCAGACCGGCTTCTTGGGCCATGATGACATCAAAGTTCCCCTCTACGAAAACCGCTCGGTCTTCATCCTTTATGGCTTTGCGTGCCGTGTCCAAACCAAACAAGGTGGCTGACTTATGATAGACCGGGTTTTCTGGTGAGTTAACGTACTTCGCGACATCTCGCCCAAGGATCTCTCGACCCGAAAATGCAATAATGTTGCAATCTCTTGGTTCACGAATGGGGATAATAATTCTTCCCCAAAACCGATCTTGCATGGATTTATCTCCAAAGGACCTTTCAAACGCCACTCCAGATTCTGAAATTTGTGCTTCACTAAAGCCTTTTGATAAAAGATGCAGTGTCATTGCATTTTTGGCACCATCTCCACCAAACCCCAATTTCCAATTTGTTGCAACAACATTGCTAATTGCCCTGTTTTTCAGATACTCACTAGCTTTAGAGCTTTTCTGCAACTGTATTGCAAAAAACTCAGCCGCTTCTTCATGAAGCTCGTAGAGATCTTTCTTCGCTTCCTTGCTTGGGCCTTTTTTCTCGGTGATCTGCTTTGGCACCTCAACTCCCGCCATGTCAGCCAAAAGCTCCACCGCCTCAATAAAACTCACATTCTCCGCTTTTTCTAAAAAGGTAATAGCGTCACCCCCTTCCGAATTTCCAAAGTCGTACCACATTTGTTTTTCCTGACTAATTGAAAAACTTGGAGTTTTCTCATTTCGAAAAGGACTCCGGCACATAAAGTTTTTCCCAGATTTCTTCACCTCTGCGTACCGCTTAACGATATCTACTAAGTCGACTCTTGATTTTAAATCCTCTACAAATCGATCGTTCATCAAAAATATTTATAAACCGGGAATCAGGATTTACAAGATTAAAAAAATTTAAAAAATTTTGCTCTCTTGATAAGCCGAGTTTTGTTTAGGGTGCATTTATCTGATTACTCCTGCATTGCTACAAGATTTCATCCGTCGGACAAAGTGTCAGATCAAGCGCGAAAATCACATCACTCTCCATCACTCTGGCCACCGACGTCTCCACCACCTGGGTTTACCAATCGTATCACTTGAGTGACAAAATCTTCTCACTCGCTGAGAAGCGTTTCACCGGTTGCCTCAAAACAAGTTTGGGGCGCCGTACACGTTTCTGTGGCACTTTCCCTCTCCTGAAAAATCAAGAGGAGCGGCTGTTAGCCGTAGATGTATGATTTGCATGGCTCGGACTTTCCTCCCCGCTCGGAAGCGGAGTCGCACCTTCAAAAGAGCGGAAAACTTTTACTCTAATTTTTCACTCAAGACAAGCCTTCAATTTTACATCCCAAAAAAGTACGGAGGAACTTGTGGCTTTTTTCCGAATCTCTACACTTAATCAGAACAAATCCAACAAAAAATATGACGGACGAAAACACGACCAATCTAGACCCAGCTGAAGAACCTGAAAACCCAGAAGCAAATAACTCTGAAACCGAGGAATCACCGGAAGAAGAAGTTCAAAACCAGGCCGTTTTGCCGATAGAGAGCAACGACCCACGGATCTTTAATCGAGGACTTGTCCCAGAGATTGAGGAGTCATACCTCAGTTATGCGATGTCGGTGATCGTTTCACGGGCGCTGCCTGATGTACGAGACGGTCTTAAGCCCGTTCATCGGAGAATTCTTTATGCAATGCATGAAAATGGACTTCGGTCTGGAGCTAAGTATCGAAAATCCGCCAATGTGGTTGGGGCTGTGTTGGGGAAATACCATCCGCATGGTGATACCGCCGTCTATGACTCAATGGTGCGTATGGCCCAAGAGTTCTCGCTCCGGTACCCACTGGTAGATGGACAGGGTAATTTTGGATCGATCGATGGAGATAACGCCGCGGCGATGCGTTATACCGAGGCGAAGATGACCAAGATTGCGGAACTTACGCTCGAAGATATTGAGAAAGAAACAGTAGATTTTAGACCCAATTATGACGCTACCGCTGAGGAGCCCGTCGTGATGCCAAGTGTCGTTCCACAATTACTGCTCAATGGGACCATGGGGATTGCTGTTGGGATGGCGACCAATATCCCGCCGCATAATCTCAATGAAGTGGTAGACGCGACTATCGAGCTTATGGATAACCCAGAATCCACCATTGATGATCTACTCAAACACATCAAAGGTCCTGATTTCCCAACCGGTGGAGAGCTCTATGACGGCGGATGTATAAGAGAGATGTACCACACCGGACGAGGTGGCGTCGTCACTCGTGCTAAAGCGCATATTGAAGAATTAAAAAGTGGAAAACAAGCGATCATCATCACCGAGATTCCTTACCAGGTAAATAAAGAAAATCTGGTTATAAAAATTGCAGATCTTGTCCGAGACAAAAAAGTCGTCGGAATTTCAGACCT
>CALIGR010000088.1 GCA_938021445.1 uncultured Candidatus Altimarinota bacterium | reverse complement strand
ACTGTCTGATGATGATTTTTCACAGAAGCATTCTCTCAGTAAAACGGCCGCTTTAAAGACGCTTGATGGGCTTAAAGAAAATCTTGAAAACCTAGAGCGTTCAGTTGGCCCTTTTAGAGATCCTTCATTTTTTAGTGACTGGCTGACTCGTTACAAAGATCCAAATCAAAAAGCACAAGCACTCCACGAGTTTGATGTTTTTGATGATTTAGTTACAGAGCAGGGCGAGCTTGATCGTCAGCGTGATCAATTGGTGGATTTCGCTAAAAGTTATAGAGATCATGGTTGGCAGCAATTTTATGCTAAATTTCCTCGCTGTAAGCTTAATTTCAGAGAAGGTTTTTCTATTTTGGAGCTTTGGAAAATGCTGGAAGAAACCGCTTCAATCATACAGCGTCGAAATGAGCGTTTTACCGAACAGTCAATGGCAAAACTGGGGAAACGTGTTTGGGGTGATACCGCTTGGGGACGAGAGTTTAATCGTATTTCAGATGAAAAAGAAGACGCTCGGATCAGTGACCATAAAAATGTTCACCAGCAGGATAATTATGCCTTACTTAGAGATAATTTAAAACGTACGACCGATCAAGATGAAGGGGCCGCTCTTGTCGAGTTGCTCATCGAAAAAGGGTATATGCGATGGGATGACACCGAGTTTTTAAAAATGCTTATGCGTTTTGATGAGACTATCAAGTTTTATTTTCCAGATGATGTTGAAAATTATGTAGATAATCCAGCGGCGCTTAAGCTAAAAATAGGGGATGCGGTTAGTAATATCTGGGATCACAACAAGTGGTTGACCTGGAAGTCAGACATGACTTCAAAGTACGAGTCAGAAATGAGCAAGCACAAAGCTGATTACACTGAAGAAGTGCAAAAGGGGAGTGTGGATACCTATTTGACAGATATGTTGACTAAATGGGCGAACGGGCATATCGACCAGAATTTTGAACGAGCAAAATTTGAAGCTTATATTAATTTTGCTTTTGAAAACGGAGAAATGAACGGCTATCCAAATGGTGATCGACGATGGTTTTATCTCATCAAAGGCCTAACGACAAAACTTGGCGGTACCGGGGAGACTATTTTGAGTACGGATACACTTTCAAGACTGGGGAAACTCCAAGGAAAAATGCCTTATATGGATGCCTTTGATGATGGGAATATGTACAAAAAGAATGGAAAACTAGTTCCAGAAGGGACCCCAGGAGCTCATAAAGGATCTTGGGATTACAATGATGTAAGAAGCTGGGCTCAATATTATGAAGGTATTTCTGGCTTTGATGGAAAGCGAGAAGATGTTTACACCGCTACACGTAAATGGCTGAATGAATCACTACTTCATACGCACGATGCTCAGGACCGAATGGGGAAAGTGCAAATGACAGAAATAGACCGAGATGATGCCGGCGTTTTACCTCTCTTAGTTTCTCCTGAACGATTGATGCCAGTGCTCGTATTTGCTTCTGGGGACAAGCGCCCAGTGGATGATAAATACTACGTAAATTTACTTCAGAGCTTTAAAAACAATCTTAATGATACCGTTACTGGGTTTAAAGTGTTCGAAAAAGAACATCAAAATACGCCTGGATATCAAGAAATGAAGGAGACTAACCTTTTGCGAGTCGGGCAAATGCTCAGGACGTACTTCTTAGTAAGCCAGACACTGACAGGGAACTGGGATGCCGAGTCTCATGTGGGGGCGGTTACCCTGAGTGATGGAGAATGGGAAAAAAATGATTTAGCCGGCGACTATGAAAATATAATCAATAAAGTGTCCTTATTTTTTGGGGGAGACACAGAGGTTTCCTCTCTTAAGCAAGTACGTAATAAGCAACAAGAACCGTCTAAAAGTAAAGACCCAATTATAAAACAGACAGCGGCTCAAGTGAAAGGGATTTATAATAGTGATAAATTTACAGATCTAGCGGCAGTCGAAAACTTCATCAAAGGGGTTTCAATTTAGTCTAAAGATAACTTCATTTTATCTTAGCCTTTTATGGTTTTTAAGGTAGCTTATGAGCTGTAATGATTTACCTAGATCACGCGGCGGCGACTCCTCACAATCCTGAAGTTTTGAAGCTGGGAAGATTAGTTGAACCAGCTTTTGGAAACCCAAGCTCTATCCATCGAGTAGGAAGGAAAAGCCGTGATCTGATGGATCAGTCTCGTTATCAATCAGCTAATGTTTTGGAGTGTAAGATCGGGGAGATTATCTTTACTTCTGGGGGGACTGAAGCTGTATTTTTGGGTATCGTTGGGAGTTGGTTGAGAAACAAAAAAACTATCTACACTTCACCATTGGTTCATGCTTGTGTCTGGGGAGCTTTGGATTTTTTAGAGCAACATTTTGAGGTAACGGTGAAAACGTTACCACTTGATGCTCAAGGATTCATTGATGTTGAGAATATAGATGATGAAATTTTAAGCGAGGCTGGTTTAATTATTTCTGAACATGGAAATTCTGAAACTGGGCACTTACAACCGGTCGCTAAAATGGGCAAAAAAATCCAAAAACATAAAACAGATTCTGGCAGTAATTTCCCTTTGTTTTTAGTTGATTCAGCGGCTTCAATTGTGACAGAAAAAACGACTTTAGAGTATACGAAATCAGATATGTTTATTGTTTCTGGTGAAAAATTTGGAGGGCTTGGCGGGAGTGGTGTTTTGGTCAGAAAAGAGAGCGTAAATCTGGCCCCAATTGTGCCAGGATCTCAGGAGTTCGGTTATCGAGCCGGGACGGAAAATCTTCCAGGAATAGTAACTCTTGGTGCGGCTTTAAATGTGCATGATAAAACACAAGAAATCCAGCGTCTCGAGTTTTTAGAACTTAATAGGTTTATTAGAAACTTATTTAAAGAAAACTTTCCCCGTATTGAGATCACGACCCCTGAAGCTAATTTTTTACCACACGTTTTTCATTTTATTTTACCAGAAAGCTATAAAGGAAATGCTCATATGTTTGTGACGCAGTGTGACCTTGAGGGGGTTTGTATTTCTGCCGGTCCGGCCTGTTCTAGTGGGAGCCATGAAGGCAGTCGAGTCCTTAAAAATTTAGGATGTAAGCCAGCTGAGAGTGAAAGGGGAGTGAGACTCTCTTTTGGACTTCAAACGACAAAAGAGGAGTTAACTAAAGCGTTTAAACTTTTTGAAAAAATCTTGTGTGTTTAATTAGCAAATGACCACAATGTCATTGCCCGGCTAGACCGAGCAATCTCAGGGATTTTCAATTTTAAAATATGACTATAAAAATTATCACTATACACTAGCCAGAGATCCCCCGATCAAGTCGGAGGATGACAAAGTAATGCTTAAAGGACTTATTGTTTCAAATTATGTAGCCAAGCCTGGATTTAAGTATCCGGGGTTTGATTGCGCCGTTGAACATAGAAATAACGCTCATGAACGCCTTTTTGGGATGAGGCGTTGGATTGATGAGGCCGTTAGTTGGGAAGTCTTAAGAGTAGAGGAAACGGATCAAGATTACATCCTGTCAAAACTTAAAAAAAACGATTTTGATTTTATGATTTTGAGTGGCTCGCCTTATGATTGTGGTGACAATGAACGCTGGGTTAAGGCGCTTAAGATGGCTTTGCAAAATTATATTAAATTAGAAAATCATAAACCTGTTTTTGGTATTTGTTTCGGGTTACAGATTCTAAACGAGCTGCATGGAGGTGATATTGGGATACTTGAAAATTTTAAAGAAGGGGAGACTTATTTCATTCTTAAGGCGAATGATCAGAAAATTCCTACTTATTCTTTCCACGGACAATATTTAGCTGAATTGCCTAAAAAAGCATCAGTTTTAGGGATGAGTTCAGATGACTTGCCGTACTTGGTTCAGTATTCAGAAAAAGTTATTGGTATCCAGTCTCATCCAGAAATTTATTTAGAAAATGAAAACGATAACCAAATCAGTAATAACTTTTGGAAATCTGTTTTTAAAAACTTATTAGATTAAGATTCAGAGATTCGTGTAG
>CALIGR010000087.1 GCA_938021445.1 uncultured Candidatus Altimarinota bacterium | reverse complement strand
TCACACATGCCGAATCCACGGCTTCATCAGCGTGTTACCCATTCTCAGATATTTCTTCATAACTTTCTTATCCAAGGCATCTTTGAGCTGAAACGTCATATCTTTGGGTAGCATGACGAGTTGATATTTTGAAGGTGTTTTTTTCGATTGAGCAAAAAGCTTCTTAAACTCAGACTTCCCTCTATCAAAAATACGCTCTCGCTGATAATGATAAGTCGCTTTAAAGTGTGGCACACAAATCGAACAACTAACCAAAAATTCAAGCCACCAAAGTTTTTCCCCAAAAGGAAAACATTTATTAGTATGATCTGGGTCCGACGTAGTCAGCACACAATAAGAATCGCCCTTCACCCAAGATCTTAAGTCTCTAAAATACATATCACCCATATCACCATCAAAACATCGAGGGGTCTTTTTCTCAAAATAAGTGCCTTCATGATCACGAATCTTCATATGCTTAAAAGAGGCGTTCTTCATCTTGAAAGGCCTAATACTCGCTAAAAAAGGAATTGAGCAGGAAGCCGCAATCGCATCTTTTAGCGCTTTTACATCTCTAAAATGAGAACAAAAAAATGAGCGCCCGGTATCCACATCCATTACCTGAATAAGGAGTCTCCCCTTTCTATTCCAATCACTATCAATGACTTTTTGCCAAGGGATTGGATTGTGAATCGTCAGCCACGTATCAACCAAATAGCGCACATCAAAAATCGATTTCCCAAATAAGAGGTTTTTCAAAGACTTGTCTTCTGACCCACGGTGAAAATGAGACAGCCTACGCCAAAATCCATCCGCTCCGGCTTTCGTTGCCCGTGCGGCCACAAAACAGGCGCTAATCGACCCCGAAGAAGAGCCTACGATATAATCAAATTCTTTAATTTTATCCTGAGTCTCAAGCTCCACTAGCATTCCCGCCGTGAAAACACTGGCAAAGGCCGCTCCCCCAATACACAATATTTTTTTTTCTTTCATACTTGATCCGCACCTTACACTAAAAACTACTCAGCTCTAAGCTTTTTTATTTCATACCACCTCTCAAGCGCTTCTTTTGGACTGAGGTCGTCAGGATTTATATTTTCCACAAAGCCTTCAATCACACTATCCCTCGCTTCTTCAACTGAAACTGAAGGTTCTAGAGAAAACAAATTCGGCTTCCCCGAAAGCAAACTCTCTGATTCAAGCCTTCTTAAAACTTCTTTCGCGTCTTCAACGACTGTTTTTGGAAGACCGGCTAACTTTGCGACCTCAATACCGAAAGAATCTGAAATCCCTCCAGGCTTAATCTGCCTTAAGAAAATAATACCGGATTTGTTTTGAGAAACCGACACATGAAAGTTATTGGCCTGTGGCAAATCTTCTGCCAAGTCTATCAGCTCATGATAGTGCGTCGCAAAAAGCGTCTTGCACTTAATCTTATCGTGCATGTATTCGGTAATCGCCCACGCCAGAGAAATCCCATCAAAAGTAGAAGTTCCACGCCCGATCTCATCCAAGATCACAAAACTTCGATCCGTCGCCGCATGTAAAATGGTTGCCGCCTCCGACATCTCTACAAAGAAGGTCGATTTTCCCGCCGCTAAATTATCCGAAGCGCCTACTCGAGTAAAAATCCGATCGTGAATACTTAACCTGACTTTTTCAGCTGGCACGAAACTTCCAATTTGGGCCAGATAAATAATCAGCGCATTTTGGCGTAAAAACGTCGATTTACCAGCCATATTTGGCCCCGATATTAGATGAAATCGCGACGCATCACCCGACATTACTAGGTCATTTGGAATAAACGCCTCGCCCGACAAAGACTCAACCACCGGATGTCTTCCCTGCTTAATTTCTAGTAGGGAACGATTCTCAATCGTTCCATCCTCTAATATCTCAGGCGCTACCCATCTATTTTTCTGTGCGGTCCGACTAAAGCTCAAGAGCGCATCCAGCTGAGCAATCGCTTGAGCCGCCACTTGTATCCTTGGCGCAAAAGTAAGAAGTGACTCTCGCAGTTCTAAAAATAACTCATGTTCAAGAGCGAAGCTCTCACTCTCAGCGGACAGAACTTTGGACTCGTATTCACCGAGCTCGACAGTGGTAAAGCGCTCGGCATTAACGAGCGTTTGGCGACGAATCCAACTTTCGGGCACACTGTCACTCTGGGCTTTTGAGACTTCCAGACAAAAACCAAAATTCTTAGAAAATTTAATCCGCGTATTTGAGATACCACTTTCTGCCTTTGCTTTAGCCAGAAAATCATCCAGCCATTTCTGAGCATTTTCGGAAAGTTTTTTTAATTCGTCCAATCGGTCATGGTACCCCAAGGCAAACAGGCCTCCTGAAGTAATCTCTAATGGCGGCGCTTCGACCAACGCTTTTTCTAAAACCTCAGTCAAAGCCGTAAAGTCTCCCAGGTCTGATCTGAGTTTTTCGAGATATAAATCCTCAGTGGTCTCAAGCGCTAAAATGATTTCCGGTATTTTTGAAAGTGATGTCCGGATAAAAACCAAGTCTCGAGCGTTCCCTTTATTATGAACCAGTCTCGCCAGAAGACGCTCCAGGTCCGTTATCTGCTTAAGGTGTTCGGTTAATTGAGACGATAAATCATAATCCTGATTGAGCACTGAAACGGCGCGCTGGCGTTTTAAAATTTTCGCGCTGTCTAAGAGCGGTTCCCAACACCAATGACGTAATTTTCGCCCACCCATGGCCGTAAACGGCTTCTCCAGCACCGACCAAAGGGTCGCACTTTCATCTGTATTTTGAATAGGCTCAAAAATCTCCAAATGTCTCCACGTCTGCATATCAAGCTGCATCACCGCCCGCGGGTCATAACGCTCAATCTTTTTCACTTTCACCGCAGATTTCTTCGTCTGCTCTATATAGCTCAAGGTTTCAGCGCAAACCGTCATCAAGCTCTCTAACTTATCAAGACCAACAACCGAAAGATGATTTTCCGGCAAAGCGTCAGTGAGTAATTTCTTATGCTGTAAAATTTTTTGAAATTTCTTCGGGTTTAAAAGCACCTTCGGTAGTTTTTCAGTAAACGCGTCATCCTGGTATAAACTTTCTGGAAGGAGTATCTCTTGCGGTTTTATTTTAAAAATCTCATCGAGCCATGATTTTTCCTGGTCAAAAAGTGCGGTTCTAAAATCTCCCGTTGAGAGATCAAAATAAGCGAGAGCAAACTCAGTTTTCTTAGCGTTATGAAAAATGGTCGCCAAGAAGTTGTTTTTATCTTGCTCGAGATTTCCTGATTCCAATGTCGTCCCCGGTGTAATCACTTGATCTACTTGTCTGGTTATTTTCCCCTCATCGTCTTCGATTTGCTCCGCAATGGCTACTTTATAACCCTGATTTATAAGCGTCTCAAGGTATTCTTTATGACTGTGATAAGGAAATCCAGCCATTGGCATTTCATTATCCGTCCCTTTGTGTCTCGCGGTTAGCGTGATCCCCAAAACCTTCGAGCCAATAACCGCATCCTCAAAAAACAACTCATAAAAATCCCCCAAACGAAAAAACAGAATATGATCTGGATTTTGATTTTTTAGATCCCAGTACTGACGTTGAACAGGGGTAGACATGTTTTTTTCTCGACGTTCAGGGTAGACATCGACCGATCGATTGTGTTTAATCGGCAGGATTTTTCAATGAAATTTTTCTTCTGGTGCTGTCTCGGCTCAATGCTCGCCGGCCTCCTCTTCCGAATTCCCTTCGGTGGCGGTGGGGTTTTGCTCGCTGATATACTACTTCCACTCTACGCTGGTCTTTATCTAACAAAGAAAATTTTCGTCGACCGAAGCCTTCCTTCTTTTTTAGTCTGGGGATCTGGACTAACTTTTTTAAGTATTGCTTTATTTTCGTGGATCCTTGGGGCTTGGGAGCTCGACATAAAAGCCAAGATCCTCTCTTTTGCGTATCTTGTGCGATTTTTTTCTATTCTTGTTTTAGCCGCGAGTGTCAAAGACATTTTAGCTAAAACCAACAACAACTTAGACCGATTCTTCAATAATTTATTTATTATTTTAGCCCTGATCGTTTTTCTAGGATTCATGCAGTTTTATTTGCTTGCTGACATTTCTATGTTTTCGACGGCTGGCGGGTTTGATCCGCATATGGGACGTTTACTCGGAACCTGGATGGACCCAAACTTCGTCGCTGGATTACTCGCTTTCTTCATCCCCATCATCATCGGAAAAATCTACAGCAGTGAAGATACAAAAGAAAAATCATGGCTGACACTGCTCTGTATTGTCTGTCTTTACGCAGGGCTGCTTACTTTTTCTCGT